>JBBIMN010000037.1:0-12248 GCA_037444385.1 Acidobacteriota bacterium
GGACCTCCGAACACAGGCGCGCGTTGCTGCGCAACCAGGCCATCAGCCTGGTCACCCACGACCGCATAACCACCACTTTGGAAAAAGCCAAGGAGGTGCGGCGCTTCGTGGAGAAGCTGATCACGCTGGCCAAGAAGGACACTCTAGCCAGCCGCCGGCTTGCCGCGACGAAGGTTGACGACCCAAAGGCGTTGAAGAAACTCTTCGGGACCTTGGGCCCGGTCTACGCCAACAGGGCGGGCGGCTATACGCGCATTCTCAAGCTCGGGGCCCGCCGCGGGGATGGCGCCCAGTTGGCGGCCTTGGAGCTCGTGGGACGAGAGCCCAAGTTCGACTCCGCCGCCAGCGGAAAGAAAAGCACCTCCGCGAAGAAGGGCGCCACGGCCTCGCCTAAGAAAGCCGCGGTCGCCAAAGAAGCGCCGGCCAAAGAGGAAAGCGCGCAAGCACCAGCCGAGCCGGGCCAATAGGATCCGCCAATGGCCCTCTTTGGGGCAGGGCATGGCGCCGCTCCTCTGGCGGATAGGCTTCGCCCGCGCCGGTGGGAAGAGTTGCTTGGCTTGGACGCCGTGGCCGGCCCCGAAACCCCGCTGGGCCGCCAGCTTCGCGAGGACACTTTAGTTCCGACCATTCTCTGGGGCCCGCCCGGTTGCGGCAAAACCACCATCGCCAGGCTCGCGCAGCTTCACACCAAACGACCGTTTGAAGGCTTGTCCGCCGTTTTGTCAACCGTCAAGGAGATCCGCGAGGTGATGGAGCGCGCCAGAAATGGGTGGCGCTCCGGAGAGGCGTCCACGGTCCTTTTCGTTGACGAGATCCACCGCTTCAACAAAGCGCAGCAGGACGCCTTTCTTCCTTACGTCGAGGAGGGCTCCGTCATACTGTTGGGGACGACCACCGAGAACCCGTCATTTCACCTGACCAGCGCGCTTCTGAGCAGGTGCCGCGTTGTGACGCTGCCGCCTTTGGAAGAGGCGCAAATCCTCGAAATCCTCAGACGTGCGATGAGCGAGGATCAGGCGCTGGAAAAATCCGCTCGGGACATACCGGAGCCCGTGCTCGCGGAGTTGGCCCGCATGGCGGCCGGCGACGCCAGGTTCGCGCTGAACGCGCTGGAAGCGCTCGCCCTACAGTACCCGGAAGACAGGACGCTCGACGCGCAAGGCGCGCGGGAGTGGCTGACAAGCGGGCGCGTCGTCTACGACTGGGGCGGGGAGGAGCACTACAATCTCATCAGCGCGCTGCACAAGTCCATCCGCAACAGCGATCCCGATGCCGCCCTCTATTGGCTCTTCAGGATGCTGGAAGGGGGGGAGGATCCTCTCTTCATCGCGCGCCGCATCGTGCGCGCGGCTTCAGAGGACATCGGCAACGCCGATCCCCGGGCGCTGAGGCTCGCGCTCGATGCCAAGGAGGCGGTAGATTTTCTTGGCATGCCCGAGGCCGATCTTGCTTTGGCCCAAGCGGCCGTTTATCTCGCGGCCGCGCCGAAATCAAATAGAATCTACGAAGCCGCGTCGGCGGTAAAATCGGACCTCAAGGCGGGCCACCGTTATCCCGTGCCCCTGCAATTGCGCAACGCGCCTACGCGCCTTATGGCGGCGGCGGGCTACGGCGGCGGCTACCGCTACGCCCACGATGAGCCCGAAGGCGTGGCCGGCATGGAGTGCCTGCCTGAAAAGCTGCGCGGAAAGCGCTATTATTTCCCCAAGGAGACCGGGATGGAGGCGAGGATCAGGGAGTGGCTCCAGCTCTGGGACGAAAGACGTGGAAGGCGGGCCAAGCGCGATGAGACATAGTATCAAGACGGTTTTCCTTTCGGCGGCGCTGGCGTGCTGCGGGTTTGCGCCGCGCGCCGTAAGCGCCCAGCGTTTGCTGGTCTTTCCATTCGAGCAGACCGAGGGGCCCGAGTCGTCCCGATGGCTGGGCATGGGGTTGGGCGTCGCCGTGCACGACGCGCTGGTGGTTTCCGGCGTTCCCTCCATTCCGCTGGAAGACCTCCAGTACTTCTGCGATCAGGAAGGGCTGGTCTCTCAGCCCAGATTCTCGCTTGCGGCGCAACTGGCGCTCGCCCGGCAGCTCGGAGCCGGCGCCGTCGTAACGGGGGGCTATGCCGTTTCAGGAGAGACGGTCACGGCTGACGTTCAGATGATATCGCTTCAGGGAGACTCCAGCCGCAAAGGCCGTTGGCGGGAGTCGTCGAGCCTTCGCGATCTTCTGGGGCTCACCTCCCTGCTGCGCGGCCACATTTTGGCAATAACGGGGCAGGCCCCGGTCAGCGAAGCGCCGGTCAAACCAGAGGCTTTCGAAGCTTACATAAGGGGCCGGATATCGGATGACGCCACGGTGAAGGAGGTCTACTTTCGCAAAGCCGTGGAGATTGAGCCCGCCTACGACGACGCGTGGTGCTATCTCGCCAGGGTCCTCTATGATTCGGGCCGCGTTACCGAAGCGCGGGCGATTCTGGAAAAGCTTCGCCCGAAGAGCTACGCCAAGGCCTATCTTGGCTTGTGCGCATTGGGCGGAATCCGTTTGGAAGAGGGTGCCTTCAATGATGCGAGGGCCCTTTTCGAAGCGTCGCTCAAGCGTGGAGAGAACGCCCGGGCACACATAGGCCTCGCCAAGCTGCTGATGCGCCAAAAAAGATTTGACGGGGCTTTCCGGGAAATCAAGGTGGCGAAAAGCTTCGGCACCGACGAGGACGACATTGGCCAGGTGTCGGCCGAACTTGAGCGGCTGAAGGGCGCCGCGGCGGCTCCTCGTTCTTCCGAAAGTGACTCCACGCCGCCCGCTGCCCCCTCGCCTTGATGCCAGGGAACCATTTCAGATACAGAATCGTGACGCTTGGCTGCAAGCTCAACCAGCATGATTCCGCCGTAGCGGCCGGGTTCTTAGGCGGGGAGGCGGCGCTCGCCGCCCCCGACGAGCCCGCTGACCTTGTCATTCTCAACACCTGCACTGTAACGCACAAGGCCGATGCGGAGGCGCGGCGCCTGGCGCGCAAGCTAAAACGCGAGAATCCGGGAGCGGCCATCTGCGTGACAGGCTGCGGCGCAGAGCGGGACGCCGGTTTGTTCGCGGCGGTGGCTGAAGTTGGCCACATCCTTCCAAGCCAGGAGGATGTCCGCCGGTTTCTCGCTAAGTTTGCGAATGGGCGCGCTTCAACTGGCCAGGATTCGCCTCCTTTCTTCTTCGGCCGGACTCGCGCGATGTTGAAAATCCAAGAAGGATGCGATCTTCGTTGCGCCTACTGCATAGTTCCCTCGGTCAGAGGGCCGTCCCGTTCCGTCGAGCCCGGCGAGGTTGAAAGAGGTTTTGGCGCGCTCTTGAAGGCGGGTTACAAGGAGGTCGTCCTGACCGGCATCAACACCGGAGCTTACGGAAACGACCTGAAGGGAAAGCGCGCTACTCTCCCGCGTCTGATCGAGCGTCTTCTGGCGATGGAGGGCGACTTCCGCCTGAGGCTCAATTCCCTTGAGCCCAAGACGATAACCGCGGCGCTCATAAGCCTGTTCGCCGAAAGCCGTGGGCGCCTCTGCCGCCACCTCCAGGTGCCCATGCAAAGCGGTTCGGACGCCGTGCTCAAGGCCATGCTGCGCAACTACCGCGGCGCAACGTATGCCGCCGTCGTGGAAAGGCTGGCGCGCGACGTGCCGGGAATAGGCATAGGCGCTGACGTTCTAGTCGGCTTTCCAACCGAGACGGCGAAATGTTTTCAAGAGACGCTCGGCCTAATCGAACGATTGCCCATAGCTTTCATACACGCATTTTCATACAGCCCCAGGCCGGGCACGAAATCCTTCTCCATGCCGCAGCTTCCCCCACGCGAGGTCGCCGCGCGGATGCGCGACCTCATCGCGCTTGCGGCCCAAAAGAAGATGGCCTTCGTGGAGAGCCAAATCGGACTGCGGCTTCGCGCCATCGCCCTCTCAAGAGAAGTGCTCACCGACAACTACATCAGAGCCGAACTCTTGAGCCCGCCCGTGGAACGGAACAGTTTTTTGAACGTGGCCATTCAAATGGGCCCCGGCGGCGAAGTCACCGCCCGGCGGCTTCTGGCCGGCGAGGGCGGAATCCACATGGAGGAAGGGATTGGAGGGATGGGCAAAGGCAAGTATGAAGTATGAAGGCTGAATGTATATGAATGGACGTCCGGCCACTTCTTTCAATAAAAAGAAAGTACAATACTGCATCCTTCAACCTTGTTCTTTTCGCCCGCTCCTCCCGTCCTCCCCGTCCAACAGCCTCTGGCCAAGGCTGGGGCAGAAGCCATTATCCGGTTACGGTTTCGCGGAACACGACGCCCCGCTTGGCGAGTTCCTGCATGACGAAAAGGTAGCATCCGGGAGCGCGCCCCAGAAATTCAGGCGGGGAGATGCCCGGCGTCTTGTATATCCCCTGAGCCACGAGTCTGACGGCGGCCGTGCAGGTGTACCCCGTCGTTCTCGCCATCGAAAGTGTCCTTGTTTCCGTGTCGTAGCGGTCGAGCAAATCATACTCGTAACGCACCTTCGTGGCCCCGCGCGCCCCCTCCACCACTATCTTCATTATGGTCAGGTCCTCTTCGCCCTCCAGAAGCTGCCACATCGGAAACAGGAGCTTTGAAGTAACTTCAAGCGGAACGACGCTCTGGCCGCGAAGCAAAACCGGCACCTTGGAGAAAAGCCCCATCTCCCGAAGGACGCGCATCTTTTCTATGTGGCCGGGGTAGCGCAGCGTGCGCTCCTTCATGAACGGCGCCTTGAAGGTTTTGAGAAGAGTCCGCAAACCGTCCGTGTTGAAAGCTTCCAGGGTTCCTATGTTCGGGAAGTCCACCAGCTCCGGTTCCGAAAGCGCGGGGCGAACGACGACTTCACCGTGGTCCACGAACCGCGCCGGGCGCGTGTACTCCTCTAGAACGTCCGAGGGAGAAAACGGGGCCTTGTATTCAAACGGCCACGTGCGAGCGGCTGGAAGCCCGCCCACGAGACATTCAAAGCGCTCCACTTCGTCGAGCACGGTTTCAAGGTAGCCCAGAATTATGTTTCCGCAGCCCGGGGCAATGCCGCAATCAACCACCGCCACGAGCCCCTTCGAGCGAGCAAGCTCGTCGAGTTCGAACGGGTCCTCTTCAAAAAAGGAGATGTCAACCAGGGGCCTGCCCGCTTCAAGGACCGCTTGCGCGGCCGCGAATCCCATGTGGCCTGGGACCGCGCCCACCACGATGTCGGCGGCCCGCACGGCCTCGCCGACCGCTTCGCTTTTCGAAAGGTCGGTCCGCGATGTCTTCACGCCGTGAGTTCCCTCGAACGGCTCAAGCGCGGAGGGAGAGAGGTCGGCGACGGTAACCTCGAACTCGCCCTCTTTCGCGAGATCCCTCGCTATGGCCGCCCCCACTCGTCCAGCCCCAAGAACGGTTGCCCGCATAGCCTCCTCCTCCACGCCCAAGTTTAGCTCATGCCGCGCAAGGAAGAAAGGGAGGCGAAGCGGTTGATGAGTTTATGAGTTGATCAGTTTGTAAGGGCGGACGAACTTTTTTTCCTCCCGTTTCTCCAATTCCGTTCAACCTGCCTTCGGACAAGGCGCCGCATTGTCCTTGACAAGCTCCCTCAAAAGCGGGAACCGCCTTCGTCGGGGTCTTTTGTTGAAGAGGGGAATGCCATGAGAAAAGGGCGCTTGGCGTTTCTTCTGCTCGCGGCGGCGGTCCTTTGTGCGGCGGGGCCCATTGCGGTGCTGGCGCAAGACACGGACATCCGTATCACTAAAAGCGCAGGTGACGTGGTGATGACCTGGACCGGCGGCTCACCCAACTATGCCGTGGCGCAAAGCAACGGCAGCCCTCAATTCCAGTACCCCCAAACTCTTGCCGTTGGCCTATCGGGCCCGCCTGGAAGCTACACCTATGCGAATGCTCTAAGCAATGGCATCGCGCTCCATTTTTTCGACGTGGCGGGGAGCACTGAGAGCAGCCAGGGGGGTGGCTACAACGGCGGCGCGGTTCCGCCTCCTGTTCCGTCACGCCCGTTTCGCCAACATCCGGCCCCGAGGCGGGAGACACGCTGACCATTAACGGATCTGGTTTTTCCACCATTGCCAGAAAGGACGTGGTTCGCTTTCTCGAAGGCATCGTGGTTACGGCTGGTTGAACTGCGAATGTTGAATTACTACTCCGGCACTGTTGTAGTTGACAACAATCGGACAGAAGCCGGCCAGCATCCCTGATAGCAAGGGAATCCGGCAGAACCTTTGCCAACTCTATTCGTGCCTCCTTGGCAAAAGACGAAGTACCACACTTCATCCTTCTTGCTTCTCTTCGCTGAACACTAGATCATCGCTCGTGTTCTCGCGGCGGGGCGGAGTCCGCCCCGAGCTTGCGTGGGGGGCCACATCCCGTCCTTCTCGTCCACAAACGCGCGAAACCGAATTTACTTCGGCTGGATCGCAACCCACCGGTGGGGGGTCAGAGAGCGAAGCGAGCACCTAATGGGGCGGAGCCACACTTGGTTTTTTGGTGCGCCCGGCGGGACTCGAACCCACAACCTCCGGCTCCGTAGGAGGGAAAAGAGTGTTTTTAGCGGACTTGAACAATTTCGATGGGAGCCGACATTAGCATTGTGCTTTAACGCCGAATCGCGAGTCACTACTTGAAGCGAGTTTTCGCCAATTTAGCTTTTCTCTACTTTGAAAGTTGCAATTTAGTTGCAATCTTTTTTGGGGCCAAATTTGATCGGGAGGCTTGGCTTGACGGCCAGCCTCCCTTTTGTTAGCTGGCTTCCCACCTACAGAGTTCGGCTAAATGAAAGGTTATGGTCCGGCCAAATGAGAGCTTTCATGCCGGGCTGAATGGGGGGCATGCGCATATCATCCCGCTAATGAAAGGGCCTAAAGACAACGCAACGTCCTACATCTTTTTGACCGAGGGGATGCATAGATGCTGCATGAGGGACTGAAACCGAACCCGGTGTCCAGAGTCATTGCCGGACGCCGGCATCGAGAAAGACAACCGTAATCAACAGAATCACTTTATCTGTACGGTCGGCGAAAGGATGACCCCTGAGAACCCTTTGGCGCGCGGCAAGAAGAGCAGGCGAAGGCGAACTTGGGCCACTTTGCCAGTGCTTGGCTTGAGGGGACTCACGACAAAAGGAATCATGCCCAGCGCTCCCGGACTGGATTGTTCCAATTGCACCGCGGATGGAACAAGGGTGACCCGCCCGGCACTATCCGTGAATTCCAGGTAGGCGAAAGGCGTACCGCTCTGCACGTCGTCGGCAGCATCGGCTGGGAGGATTAGCTCCCCTTTCCATGGCCCTGCCGGTCTGCTCGCATTCTCGGGTGAGAACCCCCCAATCTTGATCGCGGCCCCTATCTGGCGTGAACGCAATTTTTCGCGCAGTTTTTCCTGATAGCCGATCCATTCCTGTGGCTTCTTTGAGCCATAGGCGTCCGCATAGTGATCAAGCGCGGCAGTGATGGCCGCCAGCGCTTTCTCGTCGTTCTGAAGCCCTTGTGGCCCATAAATGTTATAGAGCTGGAGATAGATCCAATAGCAGTTCACGCCCCGTTTGGCAAGTCGCGCCACAGCTTGCTCCCAGTAAGCAGCGCGCACCTGTGGGGCCACTTCAGGCTGGGCTTCAGGTGCATGTGAAAGAATGCCCGTGATGGCCCCTTGATCAGCAAAAGGCAAAGCCTCTCCGCACTGCTCATCAAGTCTGGTGAGGAGTTCGTTTCCAGAAGATATTTTCTTGGGCAACTCTTTGGCAAAGACATTCAGCGCTTGTGAAGCCGCGTAGGAGCGAAATCTCGCGTCTTGGGATTCTCGCATCTCCTGCAGCCAGAAAGGTCTCAGTTTGGGCCCTCCAATGTTGATCAATGTACCTGCTATGCCTCCGCAGTCGCCGTTGCTGTCCTTGCAGTGAGCATTATAGTATGCCGCGAGATCCTCGAATGTATCCGGTGACGCGATGATTCTCGCAAATGCCGAGGCCCGATAATCGAATCCGGGACGCGCAGCATCTCGGCGAAAGAAGGCTAGGACTTCCTGCTTGTCGCGCACTGCCTCAGCCTGATTGGCGATCGCTTGCAATAGAATTTGCGTGCCTGACGAATCAGGAGTTCTCTCGTACCGGCGCACCAGCGCCCGCCACAGCTTCTCATCCTTGTTCTCTCTGCTGGCCGCATCTAGGGCGATGTTCAACACCGGGCCTTCAGGCGCCTTGTTGACGATGTCCACCAGATAGGGGATCACGCGCGAGTCATTGTAAACCTCCGCCAAGCTCTTCAAGGCTTCGCTTGCCACTTCGGTTTCCAAAGGATATTTCTGGATAAGTTCATAGAAAGGTTCTATGGCTCTTGGATCTTTTAGCTTAGCGAGGTACGAGACCGCTTCGAGTTGAATGCATCCATTCTCCGATTGCAGGCCCTTTAGCAGCAAAGGCACGAAGGCCTTCATACGTTGAGCCCACGCCTTTTCCTCGGCGATGCCCCGTTCGTGATAAGGATTCCAAGGTTGGATATCCTCCTGAATGAGAGCCCGAAAAGTCGGATCATCACTCAGATTCGCTATATATCCACGTCCGGAGGCCATGCAGCGTCCGTTGCTCATCACTCCCGGTGCATAAGGCGGAACGCCGGGAGGAGGTGACAAGGGCGGAGGGAAGTTCGGCGTCTGGGAACGGCCCTGCGCGTCAACGCCCTTCTGTGCCGGTTGTTGACAGGAAGCAGGAAGGAGGAAAAAGAGCATCATGGCGCAGATAAATCCTTGTCCCGCTATGCAAATGATTCTCCACCGCGAGCCTATCATTCCGCCCATCCTTCCTTTTGTGCCCAAGACAGCCAGTCGGCGAGCATTCTTTCCTTCGTGCCGCATTTCGCAGGTCCTGGATCACCGAAGTCAACACCCGCGCACCTTACCAAGCGGTCATGATCCGATTCGGGTGAATATGAGGAAGCCCCTGAATGAAACCCGCCACGTGCTGTATTAAAGAAGATTCTAAACAAGAGCTTCCTGGTTCGCGCAGCGTCCAAATCATTGAGCATATCTAAAACAACTTGCGACCTCCCCTCGGAGATGGCGAGAATCGTCCACGAATCCTCTTTCTCTGATTCGCGCCACCACTTTGTTAGCGTCTCTTTGCACTGAGGCGACAACGGCCAAGGATTATCGAGGCAATAGGTATTAGGGACAATCGCCTTAAGCCAATAGCGAGCTCGAATGGATGGGCTTTCGTCTTTCCCTTCAAGGGTCAGCTTCACGTTCTCCGCTAAAACGGCTTTAACGCGACGATCCAAGGTTTCCTGTCTGTGGTTCTTCCACCAGGATTGCCAATCCGAAAGAGTGTCCGTGCTGAGCTTCTTTTCGCGCCCAGTCCATGACATGAACGGATCGCATACTTGGAGGCCCATTCGCCCGGTGACCTGCGAAATGATTCCGAGCAGCCTTACGCGAGAAATCTCTGTCGTGTCCTGAGCCGATGCCGTAGAAAGGACGAGGTCGAGATCCTCAGGAGTTCTATAGTGGGTGAACGCCATGGCGGCCCTTCCCGCTTGCGGGCCGTCGTCGAGCACAAGCTTGAGAAGAAGAGGTCGCGCCTCAATAGGATGCCATTCGCCGAGAGTATCAATGGCCATCGAAGAGACCGTCACATCCTGATCTGTTACGAGGTCCAATACGTTAGGGAGCATCTGTCGAAGACCGAACGCCTGCACGCCAGAGAGTCCGACCTGGCGCAAAAGAGGCTCTTGGCTTAAAAGGAGAGGAGGAAAGAGCGCCGATTCTTCAACCCGCCTGAGCCGCACAAGCGTATTCAAGGCAGAGGCTCTCAGTTTGGGATCGGCGGCTCTGCTGTCCTTTTTAAAGACATTAAGACCTTCCGGATCGCGAAGCATCCGCCACAAGGCCCAAGCAGCCGCATGGCGAACGATCGGTTCGGGCCGGCCGAGCAAGGCCCTTATCTCCGGCTCGAACTCCATGCCCGCTTCCCGGATGAATACTTCGGAAGGCGACCAAACACTCGGAGTCACAAGGCCAAATCCCATCGGACCTCCGCATGCGATCATTCCGGAGGGTTTGGGGTGAATGAGGTCTTCTACCAAGGATTCAATATACTTGTTGCGCTCCAAATGCAGGAGGTTCATTAGCCAAGCTGAATCCTCGGGGGCAAGGGTCGGCTGTCGTTCAGACGGCCCCATCGTCGCCGGCTCAAGGTGCTGGCGATTGGCTTCGACCCATTTGCTAGATTCTTCTAGCGACGCGTACTGGGGAAATGGGAGTCCTGCGAGCCGGATGCTTTCGCCGAGCAATGCCAGCGCTTGGCGGCGAATGGCCACGTTTGGACCCGCAAGCCAGCGTGCCGACTCTCCGGGGTCAGCTTCGTCAAGAGTGATGCCCCGTGCAAGAAGAAAGGCCCGTGCAAAGGATTTTTCATCCGTTGCCCCGCTCTTTGCAATTGCTGAAGCCAAGTCATCCCTGAATGTTTTGAGAGATGGTGGAGCAACGGGAAGAATCACCGGTAGCCATTGATCTTTGCCCCAAGACTCGCAAGGGTCGGGGGAGCGGCCTTCAGGCATCGAGCATTGCAGCGCGTCTAGGGTGGGGTATCCTATTCTCTTGCAAAACCAGTTCTCCGCGCGATAGGGGGCCAGCGCGGCCCTGAGAGCCTCGGCGCGCTCATCACAGCCCCAGAGCACGATCTGTAGATCATCCACCTGTTTGAATGGCTCTTTCGATGCTCTCACCCGCTGCCAAGCGGCATCACGCTCGTCGGGGCTGGCCAGCATAAACACCAGTTTCTTCGCTTCGTCGGCACCGTTTGGATTGGTGGCCGGGAAAAATGCCGCCAGCTCGCCGTCGATATAGTGGGGGCCACCTTCCTTTGGGCTTTTCGCCAGCCATTGCTGCAACTTTTCCCTGCAAGTCCTTGCGATATTCGGAGGAATATCAGCCCTAAATTCCCGGACGTTCGCAACGCCGTGTTCAAGGTCACTCATGGCCGCTGCGGTGTTCGGGTTCATCAAAGCTAAGTCAACATAGTCAGGGAAGTCGTTAAAAACTCTCTCGCGAAATAGTGCCTGGAGCTGATAGGCACGAAGCAGGTCCGTAAGAATGGCAGCAATGTTAAAAAGGGGCGAGGGTTGCCTCCGTCCTCTCAAGTCGGCATAGCTAATGGGATGGCCTCGTTTCGCAAGCTCGCCCAAAACCGGCTGAAACCACTTGGCGGGATCGTCCATCAGTAGGCCGGTCAGCTCACTGTCGCTAAGAAGAGGCAGCTCGCTCTCAACCGCATACTCGTCTAGCGCGCTATCAGGGATGTTCGCAGTGCCACGGTGGTACTCCCCGATCAGATCATGGGATTTCGCGAGGAACCATGGATCCTTTGCCGCCAGAAGCGTCCGTGCGGCGTATTTCCGGACTTCTAGATGGGAATCTTGGAGCAGTTCCCTCATGAACGCCAAATCTGCGGGTTCCGCCGCAAGGAGGCCCCACCACTTAGGAGGATTCTGGGCCATGGCGAGCTTGGTGCCTAAGGAAACTGATTCCCGCGTGCCTGCCCTGAAAAGCAAGCTCATGCGTGTCATGTCGGTTAGATCGGCCCATGCGGGATCCACCCAAGGCCTGGAGCCTCCAACGCCGCCGATAAGGTTCCAGTACACCCAGCCACTTGTTCGGAAATAGTCAGCCCAAAGGTAGTTGGCTCTCTTTGGCGACCAGAGCTTCCGAAAATTCAAGGGCATGCGCAGGTATTGATACTCTATGCGAATAGCTTCGTCCACAATGCGGTGATCCGCGGAAGCAAAGGCACGCTCAAGGTAACTTGTCGCTGCATCCGAGGTGTCTCCCATTAGCCCCATCGCATCCAACAGCGCCACTTGAACATCAGGTTCTTGGTTCCCAAGCAGGGCATCTCTTGCGGCTGGGTAGGTTGGGGATCCTAGCGCGGCCAGCGCTCGTATGGCCGACGCCCTTTCTTCCGGGTTGCCAAGTTGTACGAAGTCATGCACTCTTGACTCATAGGCACTCAAGGCCTGCTCGAAGGCTGCTTGATCCACCGATTTTCTGGAGGGGGCTGTCGAAGGCGCTGCCCCCACGGAGACCAGTAGTGTTAAGGCAATGAGTAACGTTTCCCCAAGCGCTTCATGCTGGCGAGAAATTGTCAGGGCCATGCACGACCTCCTCAATGAAGCCCCTTACGATTCATTAAAATCATATCACGCCAACAGGTTCCATTGGACATGGTGGCCTGCAAAAGGCCGGGGACATGGGGCCGAACCGG
>JBBIMN010000038.1:0-12211 GCA_037444385.1 Acidobacteriota bacterium
ATGAAAGCGGAAACGGCCGCCGGGCCTATCGGCGTCTTTGATTCAGGGGTCGGCGGGCTGACGGTCGTCTCTGCGGTTCGCCGGGCGCTGCCGGCCCAGGAGATAATCTATTTCGGCGACACCGCGCGCGTGCCGTACGGCAATAAATCTGCGCGGACGGTGGAGCGCTACTCTTTGGAGATCACGCGGTTCCTGGTTTCCAAGGGCGTCCGCTTTCTGGTCGTTGCGTGCAATACGAGCAGTTCCCTTGCCCTTTCCGCGCTGGAGCGGAAGTTCCCAGACCTTCCGATTCTGGGCATGATTCAGCCGGGAGCGGGCGCGGCGGTGCGCGCGACGCGCAACAACAAGATCGGCATAATCGGAACGCGCGCGACGGTAGCGAGCGGCGCTTACGAAATCGAGGTGCGCAAGCTCTCGCCGCGCGCGAGGGCGTTTTCGATGGCTTGCCCCTTATTCGTGCCTCTTGTCGAGGAAGGGTGGGCCTCTGAGCCCGTCGCCGAAGAGGTTGCCGCGCGCTATCTCGGTCCGCTTCTGAAAGAGGGCATTGACACGCTGATATTGGGATGCACCCATTATCCGGTCCTCGAGCCGGTCATCTCGAAAGTGGCTGGCCCGTCCGTCAAGCTCATCTCTTCATCCGAAGCGGCCGCGGCGGCGCTTGCCGCGCTGTTTGAAGGAGCGGGAGGCACTTCCGCCGAAAGAGGCGAGCTTCATTCCTTCGTGACCGACGCCGGGACATATTTCAAGGAGGTGGCCGGGCGGATTATCGGCGAGCCTCTCGCCTCGCTTGAGGCCGTTGATGAAGAAAGGCTGGTGGCATTTTGAGGAGCGATGGAAGGCAGCAATGTGAGATGCGTCCCGTGATCATCCGCCCGGGGTATCTGATTTATCCCGACGGCTCATGCCTCGTGGAGTTCGGCAATACCAAAGTCGTTTGCAGCGCCTCGGTGGAAGATAAGGTTCCGCCGTTCATGCGGGGCACGGGCCAGGGCTGGATCACCGCGGAATACGGAATGCTTCCAGCCGCGACGCAACAGCGCACGGCGAGAGAGGCGAGCAGGGGAAAGCAGAGCGGGCGCACGCAGGAAATACAGCGGTTGATTGGGCGGTCGCTTCGCTGTGTGACCGATTTGGGGGGCTTTCCCGACAAGACCGTTTGGATTGACTGCGACGTGCTTCAGGCCGACGGGGGCACGCGGACGGCCGCGATCACCGGCTCTTTCGTCGCGCTGGTGCTGGCGCTTAACAAGCTCAAGGAATGCGGAGTACTCTCCACGCTACCGGTCCGCCACAGCGTGGCGGCGGTGAGCGTGGGAATGCTTCGCGGCGAGAAGCTTCTGGACCTAAAGTATGACGAGGATTCCATCGCGGACGTGGACATGAACATCGTAATGACGGACGATGGAAGACTGATTGAAGTTCAGGGCACGGCCGAACACGCGCCCTTCAGCAAGAGCGACCTCGATGAACTCATCGCCCTCGCGGCCCAGGGCATTGACGCCATCTTCAAGGTCCAAGCCGCGGCGCTTGAGAAGGCGCGGCACTAGAACACTGCTGCCCAAAACGATCCGCGTTGCTGTTTCGGCCGATGCGCGCCGCCGCGTGGCGGCGGCACGAAGCCGCATCCGAGTCGTCTCGAAACGTCCTACGGAAGAACATTACGAAGGATGGACGCTTCTCCTCCGGAAGGGCGATGCTTTGTGACGGTGTGCAGAAGTTATTTTGGACTGGTGTGTCTTAGCACTCCGTTCCGGAAATACGCTGGCATTCGGCCGCCGCCGCATCCCGCGGGGCGGCGTTGCTCGGGCTTGGCGTACGGCAAGTACGCCGGCGTCCTTGCGCCTTGCCCGGCGGGCGCACCGGCGCCCTCGGTGCGTCACCGTATTTCCGAAACTGAGCACTTAGCAGGCTGTTGAAAAACCCGCATGGGCCGCGCGCAAGAGGCTTGGGGGCCAGATGCTAGGCGCGGCGACGACGACAGGGTGGATCCCCTTTCTAGGAGCCGGAACAACGCAGATGGCCCCCAATCCCTTGCGCCCGAAGGGTTGCCGCGGCACGGCCCCGCCTGCCGCGTTGCCGCTCCTAGACGATGTGCAGGGACATCGACGGCGTCGCGGCGCCTTGCATCCGGAGCCGTGGCGCTGGCAACGCGGCCTATGGGAGTTTCTCAACAGCCTGTTATTAGGTAGTAAAATCAAATGATAAACTTCACGCGCACGCGCCGCGCGGATGCATTGAGGCGCGAGATGCTAGAAGGAGGAGACATGGATACCTGCCCGGAAGCCACCAAGCCGGTAAACGTGGCCGCTACACCGAACAATCACTACTTCCGCTTCCACGCGCCCCACATTCACCTCGGCTCCGTTTTTGGCGACGACTGGTTCGCGCTGAGGGCCGAATCCTTCGCCCGCTTTTTCGGCACGCCCGTCTTTCTCGTGGCGCAGACGGCGATCGTGGCGGTCTGGATCATGTTGAATCTCATCGGAGTATGGAAATTCGACATCTACCCCTTCATCCTCCTGAATCTCGCATTCAGCCTTCAGGCGGCGTACGCCGCGCCGCTGATTCTTCTGGCGCAGACGCGGCAGGCCGACCGCGACAGGGCTCACGCCGACGCCGATGCGAGGCACCGGGAGGATTTGGCCAAGGCGAGCGAACAGCGGCAGGCCGACGCCGCATGTCACGCGGCACAGATGCTGGAACTTCTCCAGCGCAATACGCAGCTCACCGAAGCCGTCCACGAACTGAGCCGGCGCATAGAGAAACTGACCGTCGAGATGAGCTCCAAAGTCCGGTGATATCCTAATTCTTTACAAGGTGGCCGCGGAATGAAACGGTCACGAATGGGCGCTGGTCATCTTGATGACGATGCCGGGATAGCCGACGAAGTGATATAGATTTGACGGGGCGGTGCGGCCCGGCCCGCCTTCGCCAACCTTAAGCTCCGGCAAGCCGATGGATGTGGCGTAAGCAACCGGCTCCGCGTCAAGGCTCTGTCCCGCCGCGCCGGCAAGATTCTTCATGAACGCCAGTCCGAAGGGAATCGAGAATCGCCCGCACCACGTGACTTTGCGGTTATCCGGTTTTTCAGGATCGCTCAACGCCGCAAAAACCGCCTCCGGTTTTGGCTCGCCTTTCAGCGGCCCCCGCAAAATCTCAAGGTCTTGCGCGACGGCGCGGCCGTAGGCTTCCACGCCGCCCTCTCCGAACGGCGTGTAGTCGAAATCCGCGCCGTAGTGGACTGCGTCGGAGGAAATGACCACCTGATAATCCCTGCCGAGCGCGAGGTCGCGTGCCTTGGTGGCTGCGGAAACGGCCTTGGCGAGGCTGGACGCAAGCTCTTCCATTCGCGCCGGCGCCATTTCAGGCACCAGAAATGGAAGAATCTCGACCTTCGGGCTCTGGCGCTTGAGCCAGTAGACAATCGCCTCGACCGAATGCTCGGAGTCGTGCATCGTGTCGTTTCTGATGAAATCGTCCGGAGCAAGCCGCGCGAGCACCTCGTCCCTCAGAGGTGAAACGTGAATGGGGCCATCCGGGCTGCGCCAGGTTTTGTAATCGTCAAACACGAGCACGCCACGGCAGCCGAACTGGCGGTAGTGGTGGAAGACACCCACGACAATGACCACCGGCGCCTTGATGCGGGGTATGACACAGCGGTAGACTCGCCCGGCGTAGACATAGTCATCGTGGCAGGAGATAACGCCGGCGACCGTTTCATCGGGGGCAACGGGCGGCGGAAATGTCTGGCAGAGGTCTGGCGGCGGAGGTGCTTCCGAGGCGCGCCAAACCGCATCCATCTGGGCCTTGGTCGTGGCAAAGCCGACCGCGTCCATCTGTCCGCGTTCGGTGGCTGTTGACGGGATGCCCATCTGCTTACGGACCTGTTTCGGGGTTGGTGGAGGGGCGTTAACGGCTTCGGACTTGAAGCTCGCCAGCGTCACCAGGATCAAGAGCAGTATTAGCCCGCGCATCATTTCACCAGGAAGCCGCCAGCGGCCCAACTTCCGTTGCAACCGCATCCAGGACGGCGCAGCCCGCAACGGCGGCCTTCATCGCGTTGTGGTCCTTGAAGAGCGGCCTGTCGGTGTCGAGGTGGGCGACCACCTTGCGCACGGCGGCCTGCGCGGCGCGAGTGCCCTTGCCGAAGGTGAAGTCGCGGAAATCGAGCCCCTGCGCGGCGGCGATCAGCTCTATGGCCAGAACGCCGTTGGCGTTGTCGAGGATCCGCCTCGTCTTGAGTGCCCCGTTCATGCCCATCGAGACGAAGTCCTCCTGGTCGGCCGCGGCGGGTATTGACTGGACGTAGCTTGGCGCGGAAAGGATTCTCTGCTCGACGATGAGCATGTCGGCGGTGTACTGGCTGAGCATGTGGCCGCTGAACATCCCCGCGCCCTTCGTCAGAAAGGCCGGCAAGCCGACGCTCAGGGCCGGGTTCAAAAGTCGGTTCAAACGGCGCTCCGAAAGCACGCTCACCATCGTGACGCCGGCGCCCACGACGTCGAGCGGCAGGCTTATCGGTGTTCCCTGAAAGTTGGCGCCGGTATAGACCTTGTCCTCGTCGGAAGCGAAGATGGGGTTGTCGGCCACGCCGTTCAGTTCAATTTCAATCTGCTTTCTCGCGTGAGCCAACTGGTCCCTCAGCGCTCCGATGACCTGCGGAGTCGCACGCATTGAATAGGCATCCTGCACCTTGACCTTCAGCTTGCCAGTCACAAGGTCTGAGCCAGCCGTAATCTTCCTTAGGTTGGCCGCGCACGTCACCGCTCCCTTGAAGCCGCGAAGCTCGTGAATCCTCGCTTCGTAGGGGCGCATGTTGGCCAGCAGTGCTTCGAGGCTCATCGCGCAGGCGATCTCGGCCTGAGCAACCCAGCGCTCGGCGTCGTAGAGTTCGAGGCAGGCCATTCCCGCGATGAGGTTCGAGCCGTTGATCGCCGCCAGGCCGTCGCGGGCCATGAGGCCTGGAATCGGGACGCCCGCTTTTTCCATAGCTTCGCGCGTGGCTATGCGGTTGCCCTGGTAGAAGCATTCTCCTTCGCCCATCAGAGACAGAGCGCACTGGCTCATCGGTGCGAGGTCGCCGCATGCTCCGACCGAGCCCTTCTCACAGACGACAGGTGTGATGCCAGCGTTCAGCATGGCGGCGTAAGTAAGCGGGATCTCCGGGCGGCAGCCTGAAAAGCCCTTGGAATGGACGTTCATCCTGCTTACCATTGCGGCCCTGACGTGCTCGATGGGCGCCGGTTCGCCGATCCCGGCGGCGTGGTTGTAGATGAGGTATTTCTGGAACTGCTTCACCTGCTCGTCTGTCAACACCACTTCGGAGAACTCCCCGATGCCGGTATTGACGCCGTACATGATCTCGTGGGCCTGAATCTTCTTCTCAAGCATGGCGCGGCAGCGCTTGATTTTCTCGACCGCCTCCGGTGCCAGCTCGACCTTCTCGCCGTGGCGCGCCACGCGCGTTACTTCTTCTATCGTCAGTTGTTCGCCGCGAAGCTTTACCGTCATTTAGACCTCCATGCGATCCTGCGGATGTCCCGGCTTAAACCACCCCGAAGGCCTTATGGGCCTGGAGAATCATTTTCTCGCCGATGCGCGAAAAAATCAAGGAGTTTCCCAACGCAGAATCCGGGATGGTTGGCGGAGATCGCTTCATAAAGGCGCTCTGTAGTATTCTAGTCAAGGAGGGATTGTATGGGCGCCAAAGCTGAAAGCGGCGAGCGAAAAGCGCCTCCGTGGGCGCCTCTCCTGTGGCCGGCCGGAGCGGCCTTTCACGGCCTGGCCTCGCTGCGCGCGGCGCTTTACCGCGCCGGAATCAAAAGGGCGGTATCGCTGCCCGCGCCTGCAATTGCGGTGGGAAACTTGACATTCGGCGGCACGGGCAAAACGCCATTCACAATTTACCTGGCTCAGCGTCTGGCCGCGATGGGCGCAAAGCCGGCCGTTCTTTTGCGTGGCTATGGAAGAACGAGCGCGGGCGCCCGCTTGGTGAATGAGGAATCTCGTGAAGTGGACGTAGGCGAGGAGGCCCTTCTCTATAAGCGCGCCATGCCCGCTCTCCCCGTCGCCGTCGGGGAGTGGCGCGAGAAGGCCGCCGCTCTCATCGCCCCGCCTCCAGGCATTTTTCTCCTCGACGATGCTTTCCAACACCTGCGAGTAAGGAGGGACGCCAACATTCTGCTTATGGATGCTTCGAGGCCCGGCGATCTCGGAATCCCACCATTCGGGCGTCTTCGCGAGCCTCTTCACGCGGCCGGGCGAGGAACCCTTTTGGTCGTGACTCGTGGCTCGTTCAATGACCTTCCGTTGAAGTTCCGCGAAGCGTGGGGTGAGAGGCCCATTATTGCGGCGCGTTTCGGTTGGGATGAGAATCTTCTTCCCGAAGGCACCGGGAGCCTCCTTTCTTGGCGAGGCCGCAAGGTCGTTGCCTTAGCTGGCATCGGCAACCCGGAGGCCTTCTTCCGTCAGGCGTCGGAGGCCGGGTTCGTTCTCGCCGAGGTCATCGCTCTCAAGGACCACGCGCGCCCCGATGCGCGGCTCAAAAAACGCGTTGCTGAAGCGCTGAGCCGCACGGGCGCGGAGGCTCTGTTCACGACCGAGAAGGACGCCCTGAAGTGGGCTTCGGTATGGGACGCCTCCAAACCGCTCGTCTATCCCAGGCTGCGCGCTGAAGTTGATGATCCTTCGGATCGCCTTGGCGGCATCTTCGGCCAGTTGCTTCAACGCCCCGGCAAAGGCTCTCGACAGTGATATCATTATTGTACTCACTACAAATACACGAAGGGCACGAGGGAAAATTAGGTGAGAGACGATAGATGATGATGGATGAGGGATGATTTAAAGATGAGAACGAAGCGCCTCAGTGTCCCGTGTGGTTAGGCGAAAGGCGGATATGGTATGACAGCCGCACAATCAGACGGATTGTGCACGGTGCAGGTTGCCCTTCCGGTTCCCACGCGCCACACGTACAGCTACCAGGTTCCCAACACGATCGCTCCTCCAGAGCCCGGCTGCCGCGTTCGCGTCCCTTTCGGAAGAAGGAAGCTTCTGGGCATTGTCGTGGACGAGCCCGCGCCGTCGCCATTGCCCTCGGGGCTCAAGCCTCTTCTGAACGTCATTGACGACAAGCCGCTCCTGCCTTCGGACGTGCTCGCTTTCTCCGCCTGGCTCGCCGATTATTACCTGGCGCCCATTGGCATGGTTTTGCGTTGTGCCTATCCTTCGTCGCTCGATCCGGCGCAGGAATCGGAGAGCGGCGAGAAGGTCAGACGGCGCGCTGGCCGCGACCGCGTCGCGCTTCTAAAGTCAAGCCGCGAGGCCGCGGCGCTTTTGAGCGACGAGGGTTTGGCGGCGCCTTTCAGGAAAGTCCTTTCGGAATTGCTCTGCCTTTCGGACAAGGGCTACCCTGAAGCGAGTCTCCTGGCGCGGCTTGCGAAGGTACCCCAGTACAGGCTTCAGGAGATGGCCGAGGCGGGGCTCATCGAACTTTTCTCCGATGTTCCCTCATCCATCCCCGGCCGCCCGCCGGCCTTCGAGTTAAGCTCCGACCAGAGACAGGCGCTCGATGCCGTCGCCATGCCGCTTCGCGACCACCGCCACCAAACGTTTCTGTTGTACGGCATCACGGGTTCAGGCAAGACGGAGGTCTATCTGAGTCTGATCGAGACGGCATTGGAGTTTGGCGGCACGGCGCTCTACATGGTCCCGGAGATATCGCTCACGAGCCTTTTGGCCAGGAGGCTTCTCGAACGGCTCGGCGGCCGCGTCGCCATCCTGCACTCCTCGATGAGTGACAAGGAGCGCGCGCGCCAGTGGCTTCGCGCCAGGGAGGGCTCGGCCAAGGTGATGATCGGCCCGAGGTCGGCGCTCTTCGCCCCGCTGCCCGGCCTTCGGCTGATAGTGGTTGACGAGGAACACGACCCGTCTTACAAGCAGCAGGAGAGCCCGCGCTACCACGCCCGCGACATGGCCGTGCTGCGCGGGATGCAGGCCTCCATCCCCGTCGTCCTCGGCTCCGCGACGCCCTCCGTCGAGTCCTACTACAACGCGGCGGAAGGGGGAAAGTACAGGCTCATCGGGCTTTCCGAGCGAGCCGGCGGCGCGTCGCTGGCTCAAGTCGAGATCGTTGACATGCGCAAGGAGTACGAAGAGACCAACAGCCGCGAGGTCCTCTCGCGCGCTCTTTGCAAGGGCCTCGAAGAAACGCTCGGCCATGGCCGCCAGGCGATCATTCTCAGGAACCGCACCGGCTTCGCCACGTTCGTCCTCTGCCGCCGTTGCGGCAAAAGCGTCCAATGCCCCGACTGCGCCGTTGCCATGACTCACCACATGAAGGCGAGAAACCTCCGCTGCCACTACTGCGGAAGGACAGCTTCTATTCCGGCGGTTTGTCCGGCCTGCGGCGGGGAGTTCCTCCAGTTCCTGGGCGCGGGTTCGGAAAAGTTCGAGGAGATTCTCAGGGAGCGCCTTCCTCAAGCGCGGATCGCCAGGATGGACCGGGACGCCGTCCGCACGGGCGAAGCCTACGACCGCCTCTGGCTCGATTTCGAGCGCGGCGCCATAGACGTTCTCGTCGGGACGCAGATGGTGGCCAAGGGCAACGACGTCCACAACGTCACGCTGGTGGGCATCATCTCGGCCGATTTCATTCTCCAGATGCCCGACTTCCGCAGCGGCGAGCGGACATTTCAGCTCATAACGCAAGCGGCGGGGCGGTCGGGCAGGGGAGGCCACCCCGGACGAGTCGTTCTCCAGTCCTTTCACCCGGACCATTACGCCGTCCAGGCCGCGGCCGCCCAGGACTGCTCACTTTTCTACCAAAGAGACATCAGATACCGCAAGATGGTTGGCTATCCGCCCTTCACCGCCATCGCCAAGGTCGAGATCCGCCACAAGGACCACGCCAAGTGCGGCGCGCTCTCAACCGAAGCAGCCGCGCTTCTTCGCCAGGAGGCGCGCGGCGAAGTAAAAATCCTCGGCCCGTCGCCGGCCTTCATCCCCCGCATCGAAAACTTCTACCGCCACCAGATACTTCTCAAATCTCCAACCCGCTCCCGCCTCAGAGCACTCCTTTGCGCATTCCTCGCCTCGCCCCTCGCCACCCGCCACGCCAGAGCCATGGACATGGAAGTTGACCCCGTGAGCCTGTTGTGACGCTGAGACGCGAGAGAGGGCGGACGCGTGGCTGCCGTGACTGGTGACTCGTGATTAGTGAAGGATTCACTGGTGGGTTTTCATGCGAAGTAGAAATAGAAATTGTGCTTAGCTCGGCCCTGAAGAAGAGAATAAAAGCGCCATGACAGTTCGCCGCGGCGGGCCGGGACACGGAGCGGGAAACCCTTCGCGGGTTGCTCTCTCTGTCCAGCTCCTCCATAATGGTGCTGGCCGCTGACGGGCGGCGTTGATTGTCGCGGTGAATACGTGGGAGGAAAAAATGAGATGGATATGCGCCAACTGCAAATCGGAGAATCCAGACGGCGGGCGTTTTTGCATCCAGTGCGGAACGCAGGCGCCTACCGAGGCTGCCGTTCAGGAGCAACCCGCCGTGCCGGCGGGCGCGGCTTTGGTGTCCCCGGCTGCTGCGGCTTTTTCGGCCACGGCCCCGCCGGTTTCCCCTCTGGAAAGCGCCGCCACGGCGGCGCCCGCTCAGCCACAGGTCGCCACGGCGACAAAGAAGGGCGGCAAAGGCTTGATAATAGCCCTGGTCATCGCCGCCGTTCTGCTGATAGGGTTCTGCGTCCTGGGCATCATAGCGGCGATAGCGATTCCGAACTTCTTGAGCGCCAAAGAGCGAGCCAAGCAAGCGCGGAGCGTCGCCGAAGTCAGAGTGATTGCGACTGCTCTGCAGGCCTATCACGCAGACAAGAACGGTTACCCTCCCGTCAACCAGAGCGACACGGAAACGTACGGCCTTGGCACGGTTGACGCGCTGGAGAGCTACCTCGTTCCCGATTACATCCGGGTGCTCCCGAAGACAGATGGCTGGGGCCATTCGTACCTTTACGGTGCGAACAGGGATGCGTCCTCCTTCATCGTGATGAGCCTCGGCTCGGACGGCGAACAGGGAACTGAGGGCATTCCCGAGGAGCGCGTGGCCACGAATTGCTTCCAGGACGACATTCTTTGGAAGGATGACGCCTTCCTCCAGGAGCCCGAGGGAAAGCAGCGGAACTGCAAATAACGGAACTGCAAATAACGCAAATAACGTTGACACAAGAGCCTGTAAGCGGCTATAATTCAAGTTCGCGTTCAAGACGAGCGCAGGAGGTGACCGTTGCTTTCAATCAGGCTCAAGCGAATCGGCCAGAGACACCGGCCCTTTTACCGTCTGGTGGTGTCCGACAGCCGCAATCGTCCCGGAGGAACCAACGTCGAGGAAGTCGGGACATACGATCCTCTGCCTAATCCCTCCAAATTCGACGTGAATCTCGGCAGGGTTGACTACTGGCTTTCTCGCGGCGCCAGACCATCGGTGCAGGTCGGCAAGATCATAGCCCTGGCCAAGGGGGCCAAGGCTACCGCCGAGTAACCCTCTCGGCTGTGGCAGGGCCAAATGCGGGACATGGTCCCGATTGCGCGAATCGGCAAGCCACGGGGCTACCGCGGCGGGTTTTGGGTGGAGCCATACCGTGAAGACCTCGCCGTCCTTCTCAATAGCGGCCAGGTTTGGGCCGGTTCGGGCGACAGGTCCGGTCCGTATCGCGTTTCAGAATACTTCCGCTACGCCAAGGGTTCCGTTCTAACGCTTGGCGGGATTGACGACCGCGAGGCGGCGGAAGCGCTTGTGGGCCGTGAAATTCTGGTTGATGCCAGTCTTGTGCCGAAAGAGAACGAAGCGGCATTTGACACGCTGGAAGTGGTCGGCTGGCAGGTGGTTGACGAGGCGCGCGGGGTGCTTGGAGAGGTGGAGGGCGTGCGGAGAGGTTCCGCCTATTGGCTCTTCGATGTCAAGACCGAGCGGGGAGGAGCGGAGATCCCCGCGGTTACGGGGCTTAATGTCTCAGTTTGCCGTGAAGAGCATTTGATACGCGTCAGGCTTCCGTTCGGCTATCCGGGCGTTGACAACGAGGCGAATTTGCCGTGAGGATTGACGTCTTGACGCTTTTTCCGGAGATGTTCGAGTGGCCTTTCAAGGCTTCGATCATCGGTCGCGCCGTGACTGCCGGAGCCGTGGAAATTCACGTGCACAACTTCAGGGAGCACGCCGGAGACAGACACCACACGGTTGACGACGCCCCTTTTGGGGGCGGCCCGGGCATGGTGCTCAAGCCGGAACCGATTTTCGGCGCGATCGAGGCGCTCAGAAATGGCGAGGGGCAGAGCGGGCCATTTATTTACCTCACCCCGAAGGGAGAGCGCTTCACCCAGCGGATCGCGCGCGAGATGGCGTCGCTTCAAGGATTCATCCTCCTTTGCGGGCGCTACGAGGGCATTGACCAACGCGTGGTTGACCACTTGGTGGACCGTGAAATTTCCATAGGCGATTACGTCTTGTCGGGTGGAGAACCCGCCGCGTTCGTCATCGTGGACGCAGTAGTCCGCCTGCTTCCCGGCGCCTTGGGGGACGAGGCATCGGTGCTGGAGGAGTCATTCAGCGATGATCTTCTTGAGTACCCGCACTACACGAGGCCCGCGAGCTACCGCGGCTTCGACGTCCCGGAGATTCTGCTCTCTGGCAACCACCAGGCGATAAGGGAGTGGCGCAGAGAACAGTCACTGAAGGTCACTGAATCGAGGCGCCCGGACTTGGTTCGGGGCTAGAGAAAAACTGGAGGCACACCATGAAAACTGCTGACACACTAGACAAGGCGGCCCTGAGGACTGACATCCCCGTTTTCAAGGCCGGGGACACGCTGCGTGTCCACGTTAAGGTAAAAGAGGGCGACAAGGAGCGCATCCAGGTCTTCCAGGGCGTGGTTATCGCCAGAAAGCACGGAGGACTTCGCGAAACGCTGACCGTGCGCAAGATTTCGGGCGGCATCGGCGTGGAAAGAATTTTCCCGCTGCACAGCCCTATCCTGGACAAGATCGAAGTCGTGCAGGAGGGCAAAACACGCCGGGCGAAGCTCTATTACCTTCGCGACCTGCAGGGCAAGAAGGCCCGCATCGAGGAATTGCGCCGCGATTAACGTGACGAATGGCCTGCTGGCGCTTGAACGGACGCTTTGGTCGCGCGGCCTTTCACGGGTGGCCGGCGTGGACGAGGCTG
>JBBIMN010000039.1:0-4852 GCA_037444385.1 Acidobacteriota bacterium
CGATGACTCTGTCCATGAGCTGCTTCGAGCAGGAATAGATCCAGCGCGGCTTGTTGATCGGGCCGCAGACGAGGGGGCTTTCGTCCTCCTTGAATTCAGGCTCCGGGCACATTCCGTACACTTCCGACGTGGATGGGAACACAACTCGCTTTTTGTACTTGACGCACTGCCTGATTACGCGGAGGTTCTCCTCGAAGTCCAGCTCAAAGACCCGAAGCGGCGTCTTGACGTATGTCGCCGGGGTGGCGATGGCAACCAGCGGAAGGACCACGTCACACTTTTTAATGTGATACTCGATCCATTCCTTGTTGATCATGATGTCGCCTTCGAGGAAGCGGAACCGCTCGTGGCCGAGGGAATGTTCGAGCTTGTTGGCTTGAAGGTCCATCCCGTAAACCTCCCAATCGGTCGTCTTGAGGATGCGCCGGGTGAGAGCGTTTCCGATAAAACCGTTGACTCCCAAGATAAGGACTTTCATGTCAGCCTCTCCTCATGCATCTCTCTGCGGTTGCAATCCCCTCTTCAAGCTGCGGGATTGTAGTCATGAACCAAGGCGCGTCCCCGGGACCACTCCGGTGGATGCCGCCCACAGGGCGGCGTCCTCCTCAGGCGCCCCATCAAATTGACACTTTTTCAGCCTGACATATCCGTCTCCAGCCGCGACGAGCACCCCATCCGAATCAATCGCGGCTACCGCGCCAGGCGCCAATGTCACGGCCGCCGCTTCGCCGTCGTTGGCGCGAGTCCGGGGCCAGACGAACAATTTGCGCCCGCCCATAGTCGTGAAGGCCCCCGGATATGGATGTGTCACGGCCCGGATCAAGTTGTATATTCGCACCGCCGGCCAGTTCCAGTCAATCCTGCCGTCTTCAGGCTTGCGCCCGCCGAAATAGGACCCCTTCGTTAAATCCAATGGCGCCGATGGGGCCGTTCCGGCTTTAAGCTTCGGCAACGTCCTGTCCAAGAGGCGCGCGGCGGCAACTTCCAGCTTGGCAAACAATGTCCTCGCCGTGTCATCGAATGCGATGGGGACGCTCTCCTGATCAACCAGGTTGCCAGCGTCCGGCTTGGCTACCATGTAATGAAGGCTGACGCCTGTTTCGGCCTCGCCGTTGACGAGAACCCAATTTGCGGGCGCCCTGCCACGGTAACGCGGAAGCAGCGAGCCGTGCAGGTTCAGCGCGCCCATCCTCGGCGCGTTGAGAATTTCCGCCGGAATCATGAACCGGAAGTAAAACGAGAAAATGAAATCGGGAGCGATCGAGCGTACGGTCTCCGCCCACTTCGGATCCTTCATTGATTCCGGATAATAAACCGGGATTCCTTTCGCCGCCGCTCTTTCCGCCAGAGACTCCCACCATATCTCCTCATGCGGGTTGTCCCTGTGCGTGAACACGGCCTTCACGCCGAAGCCATGGCGGATAAGCGCGTCGAAACCGAGGCATCCCATCGTGTGGTAGCCCATAACGACCGTCTTCACCGCGATTTCTCCGGCTCCCCGCTCTTAATCACCTGCCTTATTACATACCGCGGGCGCCTTCGCACCTCCTGGTAAATGCGGCCGGTGTATTCGCCTAAAAGCCCGAGGCCGAAGAGGATAACACCCATGAAGAAGAATACCGCTGAAAAAAGAGTGAATATGCCGCTGACCGCCCAGGCCGAACCAAAGAGCAGCCGCCCGGAGATGAGCACCACCGCAACCGACATGGCCAGCAACGAAGTCGTAAAACCTATAACCATCGTGGCGCGCAACGGCAGTAGAGAAAAACTTGTCATAAGATCGAATTGCAGCTTCACGAGTTTCCATATGCTGTACTTGCTTTCGCCCCGCGTTCTCTCGGCGTGGGCCACGGGCACTTCGGTCACCCGTCCGGCGAACATATCAGCCAGCACGGGAATGAAGGTCGAGATCTCCTTGGATGCGCAGAGCGTCTTGACGACGTTTCGCCTATAGGCCCTGAGCATACAGCCGTAGTCGGACAACTGCACGCCTGTCACGGAGGAGGTCACTTTGTTTATCACCTTCGAGGCGATTTTGCGGAACAGCGGGTCCTTGCGCTTCTGGCGCACGGAGCCGACAACGTCATAACCCTTTTCCATAGCGGATACGAGGTTGCCGATTTCCTCCGGCGGGTTCTGGAGGTCGGCGTCCAGCGTAACGACTATTTCGCCCATCGCGGCTTCAAAGCCCGCGAAAACCGCGGCGTGCTGGCCGTAATTGCGGTTGAAGTCAATGACGATCAGGCGAGGATCGCGAAGCGCCGCCTCTTTAAGAATCGCCAGGGAGCCGTCCCGGCTGCCGTCGTTGACAAGGATCACCTCGCACGGCTTGCCTAGCGCTGTAGCCGCCCGGCCCACGCGGTCCAGGAGCTCGGGCAGGTTCTCCTCTTCGTTGAAAACCGGAATCACAATCGAGACGTACGGGACATTCTGCGGCACGGCCTCATCCCCTGGCGTGCGAAAGCACGTCCTTGATTGCCATTGCGACGTAGAGGACGTCCTCCTCCGCCATCAATGGGAACAGCGGTAAAGAAAAAAGCCTCTCGCTCGCCCATTCGGTGTGCGGGAGCTTGCCGAGCCACTGCGGGTATTTTTGCGCGTAGTAGGGCTGGGTATGCACGGCTCGAAAATGTATGCCCGTGCCGACATTGCGAGCGCGAAGCTCGGCTATGAAGGCATCGCGCGACATTCTGGCGGAATCCTGGAGTTTGACCACGTAAAGGTGCCACGTGTGGAAATGGCCGTACTTCGGTGCCTCCGGCATCATGATTTCCGAAATATCCGCGAGGGCTTTGTTGTAAAGCGAGGCCAGGTAGCGGCGCCTGGCGTTGAATTCATCAACGGATGCGAGCTGGTGAATCCCGATGGCCGCCTGAATGTCCATGAAGTTGTACTTGAAGCCCGGCATCATAACTTCGACTTGCGGCGATCCCCCTTCCGCGTACCTGTTCCAGGCAGACTTTTCGAGGCCGTGGAACCTCAACGCGCGGAGCTTTCTGGCGAGCTCCTCGTCGTGAAGCGTCAGGACGCCGCCCTCCGCAGTGGTCATGTTCTTGATCGGATGAAAAGAAAAGACCCCGATCCTGCCGAAACCGCCGACGTGGTGGCCCTTATACAGCGTGCCAACCCCGTGGGCGGCGTCCTCGAAAATCCAAAATCCGTGCTTGCGCGCCACTTCGAGGATGGGATCCATGTCGGAGGGGGCGCCCGCGTAGTGAACGGGCATGATGCCCACGGTCCTCTGCGTTATCGCCGCCTCTATCTGCGCCTCGTCAATCTGGCACGTTTCCCTGCGGATGTCCACGAAAACGGGCTTGCCTCCGAGGGCTTCTACCATGTTGACGGTGGAGGCCCATGTCATCGAGGTGGTGATCACTTCGTCGCCGGGTTTTAGGCCCAGAGCCAGAAGGCCTATGTGCAGGCCGGCCGTAGCCGATGACAGCGCGAGCGCGATGGGAAAGCCGGTGTAGAGAGCGAATTCCTTCTCGAACCTCTCGGCTTTTGGGCCGGTCGTTATCCACCCGGAGCGAAGCGAATCAACTACCTCGTCAATCTCGGCCTGCCGGATGGCCGGTTTCGAGAAAGGGAGAAAATCGCCGCGCTTAGCCAAAGGCGTGGTCATTAAGGCGTTTTCCTTTCCTGGCCATTGAAATCCGGCGCCATTCTTCGCCACAAGGAAACCGTCCTGGCCGAACCGAAGGTGCGCTTCATCACAAGAACGTATCCGGACGATTCGAGGCTCGCGCGATTTGCCTCATCTTGTCCCTGCCACACAAGCCACAAAGGCCCCTCCGATAAAACATGCGGCGCCTCTGAAATGACGGCCACGCCGCGCCCGGTGACAAATGGAATGATACCACAGAGCGTCTCGTCCCCGCCAAGCACGGCCACCGCGGAGCCGTACGGAAGGCGCGAACCAATTTCGGCGATGAATGACGACATGTCCTTCCCGGGCGCCATCGCAGGCACGGCGATTAGAAACATTGCCAGCACCGCAGACGCCGCTGGGGCCACTTGCGCGGGATTCCGTTCCATCGAAAAGCGTCCCTTTGAAAAGCCTGACAAGGCTAACGCGACGCAAATGGTTGAAGCCGCCGCCAACAGCGCCCCCAGGAGCGAAACCCGCTTGAAATATAGGATTTCAGAGACCGGCAGTACAACGCCCCACGCCCCGGCCAGGACCATCTGTGCCACGAGCGCGCGCTTTGCCCGCAAGGAACCGGCGCTTGCTTGCCGTTGCATCGCCAGCCAGCAAAGGCCCATCAGAACAAAAAGAGGCGGAAGAAGCGGCAGAAGGTAGGTCTCTCTCTTCGTTGCCGAAGCGCTGAGCAAAACGAAACCACCCGCCACGAGCGAAATGCAGTACGACTTCAAACCCTTGGCTTCGCCCACTCTCCAGAACCGTGGAGAAGCCAGCGAAACAAGCGGAACGAGCCACGGAAGGCAAGCCGCCACGAGGGCCACGATGTAATACCAAAAAGGCTGCGCGTGGCCGGTCGTTTGAGGATTTATAAAGCGCTCCACGTGGTTGACCCACCCCCACTGGTAAAGCGCTTCTCTCCCGCCCGCCGCGTAGAAGGCCGCGCCTACGGAAAGGAAGCAAAGCGCCATGAACAGTGCCCCGAGGAAAGGATGAAACGGCCTCCAGGGCCTCTTTGCCCTCGCCCAAAGCCAGTGAATGCAAAGCCCGGCGGACAGGCATAGCGGGCCGATGAAGCCCTTCGTCCACATGGCCATGGCCAGCGTGCCGTAGAAGACCAGGAGCAAAATCTTTGAGCCATTTCCGCGGGCCAGCTCGTAGCCGGTCCAGGATGCCAGCGTCGCCAACAACATCAGGAGAGGGTCCAGAATA
>JBBIMN010000039.1:4862-12029 GCA_037444385.1 Acidobacteriota bacterium
ACATCATCAAGGGGGCGGCTTCTCCCTATCGGGCAACGCCGGCGTCACCGGCGCACGCGACCAATTCAAGAATCTCGGCGATGAGGCCGGCGTTGCCGCCCGCACCACCGTGGACAATGCCAAGAGCGCGGCCGCGGCTACACCTAGCTCCTTTGAATGCGCCCTCTTGCCCCAAAGAAATACGGCCAGCAATGTCAGAAAGCCGGAGAGGCCGCTTATGAGCCGCGCGCTCCAGGCGCTTGGGCCTCCGGTCAAAGCGTAAGCGCAGGCCGCGGTCCAATAATAGAGCGGCGGCTTTTCGTAGAATGGTTTGCCGGCGAGCGCCGGAATGACGCCCGGACTCATGAACATCTCCCGCGCCATCTCGGCCTCGCGAGGCTCATCCGGCGTCCAGAGGTCCCTCGAAAGGCCCATCAGGCATAGCGCCAACAAGCCAAGCCAGAAGGCGGCCCCCGGAATCTTAGCTCGCCAATCGCTGTCAGCCATTTTCCAGCGGCCTGTTTGTCAAGAGGACGACGACGCTGCGTTCGGTGATTATGGTGTAATGGCCGAGCCCCTCCTGCTCAAGGACGGGCAGTGATTCCTGGTCGGTCACGAGATAGATTCTCTCGCCCGAATCCCACCGCGGCTTGAATTCAGCGGCGCTTGGAAAACGGCTTATTCGCTCGGCCCGGGGAAGCTGTGATATCCCGAACTCAAGCTCCCCCTGAAAGGCAACTACGCCTATCTCTTTTTGCAAGTAGACCGGGAGCGCTTGCGGATAGTACCTGTAGCTGAATAATGCGTCGCCAGCTTTCATGTGCGCGCCGAGGTACCGGGCCATTCCTTGAACGTTTCGCCCCGCTTGCGCTTGAGGCGCCGCGGCCCAGAGTCCGCCAAAGAAGAGCGCCGTTGAAATGAAAAAGAGGGCCACGCCCGCCCTCGCCTCCCCCAAGAGCCACGCGGCTGCCGCCACGCCGCCCGCGATCGAGAGAAGCGAGCCGGTAAGAATCAGCGCATGAAGCGGATGTTCCCACTCAGCCAGCGATGGAACGCGCCCCAGCCCGATCCAGACAAAAGCCGCCCCTGCAACAACCCAGAGAAGGGCCGCGGAGGCGGCGCCCAACTTTACTCCAAGCCCCAGCCCGGTTCCATCTCGCTCCAGGATGGAATCAAGCCCGAGCGCAATGAGGATCGCCAGAGGCCATAGGGCGGGAATCATATAGGGAATAAGCTTTGACTGCGACGCCGAGAAAAAGAAGAAGACGAATCCAGCCCATATAGCGAGGAAGAGCAAGTGGCTCTTCTCCCGCCGCAACGCGCCCAGCGGACGCGGCACCAGGCGCGCCACCACCGGCCACAGCCCTGTCCACGGCAACAGTCCGACGGCCACAACGGGGATAAAGAACCACCACGGCTCCTGCCTGTCCGAAACTGGCGTCAGGTAACGAAGAAAATGCTCTCGAATGACGTAGATGTCAATGAATTGATCGCTTCGCAGAACGGCGAGAACGTGCCACGGCGCGGCAATGGCGAGAAATATCATCACTCCGCTTATCCAAGGAACTCTCCCCAGCAACTCCCAGCGCCAAGTGGCCATGATGTACAGGCCGATCACGGCCGCTGGCAGCAAGAGTCCGATCAGCCCCTTTGATAGAACAGCCAGCGCCGCAAAGGCGAAAAGCCCCCACCACGGCGCTTTCCCGCGCCAGCCGTCTTTCCGCTTTTCGTTTTGAGCCGCCCAGAAGAAGGCAAGCGCCGCGGCGGCGAAAAAGCCCACGCTCATATCAAGCGTCGCTATGTGGGCCATCGCCAGATATAGAGGCGAAACCCCTAGAATGAGCGCGGCCAGCCAGCCAGCCCTGGCGCCTCCCATTCTTTTCGCCAGCGCCCAGACCACCCAAAGGCCCAGGATGCCAAAGGCCGCGTTCCAGAAACGAGTGGCGAATGGATTGAGCCCAAACAGTTTAATGGCGCCGGCGGTCAGCCAGTAATTCAGTGGGGGTTTCTCGAAGTAGAGCACGCCATCCAAATGGGGCAGAACGTAATTACCGCTCGCGAGCATTTCCCTGGGGATTTCCGTATAGCGCCCCTCGTCAGGCTCAAGCAGCGGGACCGAGCCAAGCCCGCCGAAGTAGAGCAGGAGCAAGATGCCCGCAGCTACCCAGGCTAAAGGATTTTCGCGAAGAGCCGCTGGAATCCGGGCCCAAAGCGCGCGCACCTCAGGCCGCTCCCCTGCCAGTCAGGACCGCCGGAATGGTTTTCAACAGAATCAACAAATCCAGCCCGAGCGACCAGTTGTCAATGTATTGCAAATCGAGTTTCATCCACATATCAAAGCCGAGTTTGCTCCTCCCGGAAACCTGCCACAAACAGGTCAAACCGGGACGCATCGAAAGCCTGCGCCTCTGCCATATCTCGTACTTGGCCACTTCGGAGGCAATGGGTGGCCTCGGCCCCACGAGAGACATCTCGCCCCTTAAAACGTTCCAGAGCTGCGGGAGTTCGTCTATGGAACTTCGCCTGAGAAAACGACCGAGCGGCGTCACGCGCGGGTCGTTCCTCATCTTAAAAACCGGGCCGTCGGCTTCATTCATCTCCTTGACCTCATCCAGCCGTTGCTCCGCGTCAGCTACCATAGTCCTGAACTTCGCCAGCCTGAAGCGGCGGCCACGCAGCCCCACGCGCTCCTGCGTGAAAAAAACGGGGCCGAGGCTCGTCATCTTTACTAGCGCGGACGCCACGACAAGGAGCGGAGAGAGCAGGAGAAGGCCGAAGAAAGCACCGGCGGCATCTAAGGCCCGCTTCAGGAAAAGAGCAACGGGGTTGTGAGGAATGGTGGTGAAGTGAAGAAGCGAGATGTTTTCCACCCTTTCCAGCCCGCACCTGGCTATCAAGTGCGGAAAAGGATTCACGGGCAAAAGGACGTCAACGCCGGAATCTTCGCAGATTATGCAGAGCTCCTCGAAGCGCCTGCGGTCCATGGCTCGCGATTCCGCGGCGAACAGGACGCCGTCAACCACCTCCCTTTGAAGCAGGCTAGGCAAGTCGGACGCGTAACCCAAACGCGGCAGTCCCAGTTTTTCTATCTGCTCTACGTCGGCTTCGTCAATTCCGTTGTCGGGGCATAGAAACCCGCGTACCGAAATGCCCAGCTCCTGGTTGCGCAGGAAAGCTTCCGCTATCTGCCTCGCCTGGGCGTCCGCCCCGACCAATAAGAGCATCCGGCTATACCGGCCCGTCCTGGCCGCGGCCCTGAACCGGCGGGAGGCTACGATCTTGCCCGCAGTCGAAAACACCAGAAACGATACAAGGAAAAACGCGACAAACAGCCTACTCAAGTAAATGAGCCTGAGCGCGGCCGCGGCGGCCAAGACCAGCAAAACCGCGAGCAGCAGGGCTTTGAGATTACCAACCAGAATGTCGGCCCAGTTTTTCCCCGGCGGCAAACGGTAAGAGCCCAGCGCGAAGAAAGAGGCAAGCGCCGCGCAGGTGCATAGAAAAAAGACCGGCAGGTAGAGTTGCCACCCGAATAGCGCCCCCTCGCCAAGCGACGGGAAATGGGCTGGAGCCAGCCATACCCTTGAAGCGTATGCCGAGATGAACGCGAGGACGGCTGAGCCTCCGTCAACCAGCACGCACCAGATATTGTACTGTCTGCGATAGGATTTCAGCACGGCGCCCTCTCAAGCGCCTATCATACCACGATCGGGGAAGTTTATAGGTTTATGAGTTTATAAGTTCCGAAGCTCATGAGTTGATGAGTGGATGCGAGCGCGGCCCTCGCGCCCCTTGTCCAATCTACTATGAACTTATCCACTTATCAACTGGCGTTTCACGCTTTAGCCGCTCCGCTTTGCCTCGCGGGCGACCATGACGGCGAGCGCCGCGGCGACAATGGCCGCAATGCCGCTCATCCAAAGCGGGATCGCCACTGAACCTACATTCACTCCCAATCCCATCGCAAACCGGACACCGTGCGCGATGCAGACGAGCGCCAGGACAACCACCGCCAGCCAGGTAAACGGTCTCTTTTGCATTACCGCCTCCATTTTCCAAAAGCAGTGGGGGTGGAGGGCCGAGAGTGGAGTGACAAAGGCTTTTGTCCACTCTCCACCGTTGTTATCAGTGCGTACCCCCAGCCTTGCGAAGCGGGCATACCACCCGCCTCGCCGTCATACATTCACGGACATGTTCCGGTCAGGTTCTGTGTATACGCGCAAGGCGAGCCGGCGCCGGCCGCCGGCCGTTCGGCATTGCTGCTGTTCTTGCCGTACGAGCCCTCCGTCGCGATGCCGTTGTTGCCGACGACAACGAAATAAACATTGTTGTTGCCCGGGTCGAAAACCAACGTACCAGTAGCGCCATTGCTGCAATAACGGTTGGTCCACGAGATGCCGCCACTTTGCAACGTGGCCAGGCTGCCCGTGTAGACCGTCGTGTCCACGTCGCCGCAATTGACCGTGTATGTAACGTTCACGGTCGTGCCGGAGCCCTTGACGGCGGTCATATTATGGGCCGGGCTGATCTCCTGGGGGCTCGTCGTCGTCCTCAAGAACTCCCAGATGCCCCGTCCGTGCGTCGCCGCGCGCAAACGGTGGTTGACCACGTTGAATCCGAGCTCCTGGACCGAAACAGATGGTAGGTTGCCCTGGATCGAGGTCCACGCGGTTCCCGTCCAGACCGAGGTGTTCTCGTAGACGCCGTAGTCGGAACCGGCGTAGGCATGGGTCACATCGTTGGGATCGAGGACAATCGTGTTGAAGGGAACCGCGGGCAATGCGCCGGTAATGTCTGTCCAGGTACCCGCCGTTGAGCCTGTGAGGGAACGGTAGACGTGCGAGGCGCCGAAACCTGAGAGCGTCACGAGAACCTTCAGCCCGTTGGCCGGATCGGTAACGAAAGAGGTGACGGTTGCGCCCGATAGTCCGCTGGAGATGTCCGTCAGAGCGGCCCCGCCGCCGGAGAAATACCACGCTTTGCCGTTAGAGGTCCCGATGTATCCCGTCCCCGAGCCCCCGCCGCTGTTGCGGGCGCTGTGAATCGCGCTCACGTGGTTTCCGCTCACGCCGCCGGTCAAGTCCGTCGCGGAGGGCTTTGCCCAACTGCTCGTGTTTCTTACGTCGCTGTTCACGTAGAGGTACTTGCTGCCCGTGTACATGACGTCCTGGTTGTTCGCGTCCAGGACGAAGGGCGCGATGAAGGCGGTCGAGCCGTCCGGATTGCTCCCGCTGCACCCCGAAACGCCGCCGAAGTTCTGAATGCAGCTCCATGAGCTTGGACTGTTAAGGAAGTTGCTGTTCCTGGCTATGGCGCCATACACATACTCCTCGTAAGCGTACTTGTCGTTGCTGTGGGCGTAATCCTGATCCCACGCCGATTTTCCCCCGTCGCCGCCGGCGACTTGGGTCCAGGAGCTACCGTTGTAATAGGCCTGGCCGTTGTCCTGCAGCCCCCCCGTCACCTTTGTGGAATCGGTGGGGTGCTGGGCCATACCGTAGTACTGAAGCGTATAGATGCCGGTGTTCTTATTAACCCAGCTTGCTGAGGGTCCCGACCAGTTGAGCGTGCCGATGAAGAAGCCCCCGTCGTTCGCGTCGTAAACATGGCTCGAATCGGGCATATAGAAGTAGTGATGGTCCGCATGAGAGTAGCCGGTTCCCGAGCCATACCAGCTTGATACCTTCGCGATGCTGGCGGCATTGGATGCGGACATGTAATCGTCAAGGCCGCCGACCATGATGTGCGCCGGGTTGGCCGGGTCCACCGCGCCCACCATGTCGTACCAGGCCTGCGAGGAGCAGTAGTTGGTCGTGCTCTCGGCGGTCCATACGACAGACGAGGCCCCGTCATTGTTGGTGTAGAAGATGCCGAGGCTGCCATAGGTGGACATGCTTTGAATAAGCGCGTAAAGGCTCAGCGCGTTGGTGGCGTTTCCCGTGCCGATGACCAGGCTGATGCGGCCCACGTTGCTCGTGGGGAACCCGGTGCCGCTGGAGATTTTCGTCCAGGGCCCCGCTCCCGCAGTCGCGCGGTAGACACCGTTAGCGGCGCTGCCACCAAAGTATCCGAAAGCAGCGAATACGGTTGTCGGGCTGGTGTAAGGGTCCAGAACCAGGTCCGAGCCTATACAAGTGCCGCTGGCTCCGCACGTCGTCAGCGTCCAGGTAGAGCCAGCGTTTGTGGAATAGAGCAAGCCCCCGTCCACGGCGGCATAGACGTTGTTGGAGTTGTTGGGATCGACCAGCACCTTTCGGATGTTGTGCCAGGGGCTGCCGTAGGTCCAAGCGGGCAGGGTCAGCAGACTCCAGGTAGTCCCCCCGTTGGTGGACTTGTACATCCCTATCCCGCCGATCATGTCTCCGTTGTTGTTGCCTTCGCCGGTTCCGACGTAGATGATCTGCGTGTTGTTCGGATCGACGCCTATGGACCCAACCGATATGGAAGCCATGCTGTCAAAGATGGGCGTCCAGGTCGAGCCTTTATCCGTCGTCTTCCAGATGCCGCCGTCGGCCGTGCCGAGCAGGATGCTGCTTGAGTTGGCAGGGTCAACCCACATCGCCGTCGCGCGGCCAGCGTTGGCGTCACTCCCGTTTAAGTAGGCTCCGGTTCCGATCTGTGTCCAAGAGAATATGGCCGCCTCGGGAGAGCCGGCGGCAATCGCCTGAAGGCGCTCGTTGGCCTCCATCGTTTTGATTCGCTCTTGGGCCTTGACCTGCCAGCCGGAAGGGATCGGCTTGTCGAAGGGCTCCAGCCGCTGTTCAAGCCACCACCAGCCGCGGCGCTCGATCAGGTTCGCGGAGCCGTCCTCGATTTTGCGCGCCAGGTTCGATAGCATCGGGTCGTTCATCTGGTAGACGCGCTGGTCAACCGGAATCGGCTGAAAGTGGAAGGCGTCCCCTTCCGGTTCGCCGGTCTCTTTCATGGCGGGGGTGGTTTTGGGGGATGCTTGAGCTAGTGGCACCAACACGGGCAGAAGCACTACTAAGACGACGAGTAAAACAATGCGCGGGCACATGGCCGGTCCTCCTATGGTGGTAATTATAGGACTTTTTTTGTGGCGATGCCAAAAATATCAAGAGGAGTGTCCCCCAATCCCGCGATGGATATTAGGAGTGGCCGGGGAATGCTGGTGGATGAAGCGTTCAAGCAAAATGGCCCGCCACCCGGCAAGGGATTAAGGGATTG
>JBBIMN010000040.1:0-5140 GCA_037444385.1 Acidobacteriota bacterium
ATCGAGCTTGTGCTGATGGGGCTCGGCGGCTGTTCGGGCATCGAGCTCGTTGCGGTTCTCCAGAAGATGCGACAGGACGTGACGGGGATCGAGATCGAAATCGAAGGCGAGCGCGGCAGCGAACATCCGCGCGTCTACGTCAAGGTCAGGGCCAAGTACAAGATCACCGGCAAAAACCTCAACCCCGATAGGGTCAAGGCCGCCATAGAACTCTGCGACGAGGAATACTGTTCAATAGGCGCCATGCTTAGAAAAACCGCCGACTATTCCTACGACTTGGAGATATTGCCAAGCGCCCCGTGAGGTCTGGAGCCTGAAGGAGGGGGGCATCGCATGAAGGACACTAGGTATGTTCGATGGTTTCATTTCGCCCGACCGGTCATCGTGTCCGTGGTCATTGCCGCAGCGGCCGCCGGACATGTTTTCGCAGCCTACAACATCACCATCAGCGGCAGTCCAAGCTCGAACGGTTCCTGGTCCGGGGGTTCGCCGGAAGTCTGGACGCCGAGCGGGACTGGTTCGAATGTGAACGCCGCCGACATCGAGGCGTGGCTGAATTCCGGGATCGGCGTCACCATCAACGCCGCCGGAGGCGGGACGGAGAACGGCGACATCCTTGTCAAAGATGCCTTGTCCTGGAACGCCGGCGCGCTTACCCTGAACGCCGCCGGCAATATCAACATCAACGCAGTCATGGCCGTCTCCGGCACATCCATGCTGGCAATGACGACGGGGACCTCGGGCGCGGTGAAGGCCGGGTTCGCGGCGGGCCAGTGCAACGGTTTCGCAGGGCGCGTGGATTTCACCGGCCGCTCCGGGACCGGCATCCTCACTATCAACGGCGCAGGCTATACCGTTATTGGCAGCCTTGGCGCCGCGGGCAGCACTACCGGCACGGACTTGCAGGGGATCAGCGGCGCACTAGACGGCCACTACGCGCTGGGCGCGAACATAAACGCTTCAGCCACCGCCACCTGGAACTGGGACGGCGGAAGCTCCTCCTACCTGGGCTTCCTGCCGCTGGGCAGCACTTCAACTCCATTCACCGGCGTATTCGACGGCCTTGGCCACACGGTAAGCAACCTGACCATCAACAGGCCTTCGGCCAACTATGCCGGCCTCTTCGGTTACACCTACGCGGCCAAGCTGCGCAATGTGGGGCTGCCGAGCGTTACGGTGTCGGCCACCGGTTATGTTGGAGCGCTGGTGGGCGCGAGCGCCGACAATGCCGGTGCCGTCGGCGTCATAAACAACGCCTACGTGGACAATCCGGCCAATTCGGACGGCCATATCATTGGCACGGGATCAGAGATCGGCGGACTGGCCGGGGAGAACAACGTCAAGATGAGCGACATCTACAGCCGCACCTGCGTTGGGTCGAACAATGCCCAATATACGGGAGGACTGGTGGGGTACAATCTCGGCCCCCTTAGCAACGCCTATCACATAGGAGTGCTCATCAACGGTTACCTCTTCGTAGGCGGGCTGGCTGGATGCAATAGCGGCGCGATCACGAACGCGTACGCCTCAAATGTGACAATCCGCAACACGGTAAGCCCATTTAACTACGTCGGCGGGCTCATAGGCTGGAATGCCGGCGCCGTGACGAACTCTTATGTCGGGGCGGGAGGCACTTTGCAAGCGACGGTCAGTTACACCACGGGAGGGCTGGTCGGGGACAACAACACTGGCGGGACGATAATCAACTGCTACGCTGCGGGCGGCCCCGTCGCTCCCTCCGGCGGCGCCAATGACGGCGGCATGGTGGGCACAAACTATGGCACCGTCACCAATAGTTTTTGGAACATGGACACGACGGGCCGCACGGCCAGCGCTGCCGGCACCGGCCTGACCACCGCGCAGATGGTGCTGCTGGCTACCTTCAGTGCTCCAAACACCACCCCCAGTTGGGATATTGACGACGCGGGGGGGACCGGCAAGATCTGGCGAATCTACGACACGCACACATATCCGCTGCTGCGAAGCTTCCTCGCGCCCCTGGCCGTGACCGCCAACGACGACACGCGGCCCTACACCGGCGCTGGTTACAGCGGCGGAAACGGTGTCACCTATTCGCCTACGAGTTACGATGCGAGCAATGTGTTCGGGACGGTCACTTACGGCGGCTCCTCCCAGGGCGCCACCGCGCTAGGCACCTACGTCATTACGCCAGGCGGCCTCTGGTCCAACCAGCCGGGTTACGACATCGGTTATGTCAGCGGCAAGCTCACTATCACGGCCGCCGTTGTCGGCCGGGTGCCTGACGGCGCGCCGGGAACGCCGTTGCTGGTCGCGCTAACCGGTTCCAAGCTCTCTCTCACTTGGGGAGCGAGCTGTGGCTACGCTGCCACCGATTACGCCGTCTATGAAGGGACCCTCGGCACTTGGTACAGCCACCATTCGATGATCTGTTCGACATCCGGCGCTCTCACGGAGATCGTGAGCCCCTCCCCGGGAAACCACTACTACTTGATCGTCCCGCTGTCGCCGCTGTCGTCCAAGGAAGGAAGCTATGGGACGCGCTCCAGCGGCGCTGAGATTCCGCAAGGCTCGACCCCGTGCTGGCCTAGCCAGGACACCTCGCCCTGCAACTGAATGCCGCCAGAAACTTGGCCGCAAACAAGGAAGTAACAGTGTATCGGAGGAAACAATAAGCACCAACGCAGACACGCCGAAACCCCATACTTCGACACTCCAACCCACGGCAGAAACAGTGAGAGGAACACCGATCCCGCGATGCAAATGCAGCGGCGCCCTCCAAATGCCGGTGAGCACGCCGTTTAGCCCCCAAAGGCCGTTCACCCGAAAGGGGTTGGGGGGCCGTCGAGCCGAAGGCGAAGAGGGCATCCAGGGGCGGGGGTCTTTTTTAGGTGGGCGGGAGACCGTCTCCTTCGCGCTTCGCTGGCAAAGCCAGACGAAACGCGAAATAGAAGCCCCTCCCTCTTCATCGCTGACTTTTTTTCTTCCGGCGCAGCACGATCATGGTAGCATGCACGATAGCTCAATCGCTGAATTTGGGAGGAAAGAAGCCATTACATTTCTCCCGCCGCTTCGGCTGCTGTTTCAAGACGAGGCCCGTTACGACGGAACCAACGATGGCAGGCGCTGTTGACGCCCGCTCCCTCCGCGTCCCGGGGTTCCGGCCCAGAGCGCCCGGGAGTACACCAGGGAAAACGGCTCCAGAAACAGGCTCTGCGGGAGCATGGACGAGGTGATGGACATCATGGAACAGAACCTTCAGCCTAACAGCCTTATTGTTCGGGTCACACGAGGACGACGCGGATTGGGCCGAAGGGTTCTTCCTGGAAAAGAAGGACGGCGCGCTGTTTGACGAGTTCGAGAAGGCCGAGAAAGGTGACGATGATCTCGATGCGGCTTGAGGAGGAGCCGAAAAGTTCGGCGAAGAGGAGAGAGCCGTGCTCGGCGAGCCGTTCGAGAATGAGGTTCATGCGCGAAGTGAGGCTGATTTCCTGAGCGTAAACGAGGCGTTCTTTCCTGTCCGACGCCCTGTGAAGAACTTCTTGAAGAGCCGCCATCAGGTCATAGACGTCAACATCAATGGAAACGTTATCGGCGCCCGCCTCGATAGGGGAACGCTCGAACTGCGCCGATGAGACCGCCTCGCGCTCTTCAAGAAGCCGGGAGATCTCCTTGAAGCGCTGGTATTCGAGGAGCTTGTCAACCAATGGCTGGCGGGGGTCTTCAAGCGCCGCGTCCGGCCCCGCTTCCTGCGGAGAGCGGGGGAGGAGCATCCGGCTCTTGATGTGTATCAGCGTCGCGGCCATGAGGATGAAGTCGGCCGCGACCTGAAGGTTGAGTTCGCGCATCCGGTCCAGGTAGAGCGTGTACTGCTCGGTGATGCGCGCCACCGGGATGTCGTAGATGTCCACTTCGTTTTTTTGGATTAGGTAGAGAAGAAGGTCCAAAGGCCCTTCAAAGACGGGCAGCGCGAAGCGCGGCGCGTCCTGCGGCGCCAGAGGGCCTTCGGTGACTGGCATTACAACCGCGTCAGGTTCCATCAGATATCAATCCTCCACCGCCTCGGCCCTCTATCAAGGTTTGTACCCGACGATCGTCTTCATGTAGTTGGCGCGTTCGAAGGCGGCCGGAGAGGGGCAGTTTCGCTGGCTGAGCGAACCGCGCATCTGGGCCACGGACTCGTACTCGTGTTCCTCCATCCAGGCCTGCATCTCGGCGAGCACCTTGGAAATGTGGCCGGTTCCGTTCTTGTAGAGCGCGGCCGCCATCTGCGTGACCGCCGCGCCGGCCATCAGCATTTTCAGGACGTCGCGGTGAGTATGGACGCCGTTCGTGGCGGCAAGGTCGGCTTCAACCTTGCCGTAAAGTATCGCCACCCACCTGAGGCCCAGAAGCATCGCGACCGACGAACTGAACTGGAGGTGTGGGACGACATCCATCTCCTCGATGTTGATGTCCGGCTGGTAAAAGCGGTTGAAGAGGACGAGGCCGCCGGCTCCAGACTGGTCCAGGCGCCTCGCCATGTTGGCCATGTTGCTGAAGTAGGGGCCGACCTTGATCGCAACCGGAATCTTGACCGCTTCTTTCACCGCGCGCAGCGCCTCGACGTACATCGCCTCCACCTCGCCGCCCGCCATGTTCGGGTCGGTGGGTATGAAATAGACGTTGAGCTCGATCGCGTCGGCGCCCGCCTCCTCCATCTTCTTCGCGTAATTCATCCAGCCGCCGCGTGAGACGCCGTTGAGGCTCGCTATCACCGGGATGGACAGCGCTTTCTTGGCCTTGTGGATATGTTCGAGATATTCCTCCGGCCCCTTGTCGAAATCGCCGAGGATCGGGAAGTAGGAGGTCGCCTCGGCATAGCTCTCCGAGCCGTAACTCAAGTAGTGGTCAATCGAGGCGGCGTCGCCTTCGAACTGCTCCTCGAAGAGCGATTCGAGGACGACCGCCGCCGCGCCGGCGTCTTCCATGGCCTTAAGGTTTGAAAGGTCGCGGCTCAGGGAGGAAGCCGCGGGGACGATGGGGTTCTTGAGCTTGAGGCCGAGGTAGGTGGTAGAGAGGTCCATGGCCGCCTCCTTTAAGATTAGCGCGCGCGCCCGGCTCGCCACCGGGCGCGCGGCGCCGCCCTGGTGCTCTCGGGCAGCGACGACGTCCTCGCCCA
>JBBIMN010000040.1:5150-11840 GCA_037444385.1 Acidobacteriota bacterium
GGCGCGCGGCGCCACAAACGTTATTCAGGCTTCCGCGCCTCGCCGAAGCTTATAGCCGCTAGCTGCTCGTAGAAGCGGTAGAGCCTCTGGCTCGATTGCTGCCCAAGTTCCATGTACCTCTTCGCAAGTTCCGGCTTGCTCTTGGTCAGCATCCTGAAGCGGGTTTCCGTCATGGCCCAGTCGCCGTAGCTAATCTTCGGCGCCTTTGAATCGAGCTTGAGCGGATTCTGGCCTTGCGCGGCGAGTCCAGGATGGTAGCGGAACAGCGGGAAGGCGCCCGACTCGACTATCGCCTTTTGATGCTCCATGCCCATGCGCAGGTCGTAGCCGTGGGCGATGCAGTGGGAATAAGCGATGATCAGGGAGGGGCCGTCGTAGCTTTCAGCCTCCAGGAACGCCTTCACGGTCTGGTTGTCGTTCGCGCCCATGGCCACCTGGGCGACATAGACCGTGCCGTAAGCCATGGCCATGAGGCCGAGATCCTTTCTGGGTGACGGTTTGCCGGAGGCTGCGAACTTGGCCACCGAGCCGATCGGCGTCGCCTTTGAACACTGGCCGCCGGTGTTGGAGTAGACCTGGGTGTCGAGCACCAGCACGTTGACGTTGCGCCCCGATGCCAGGACGTGGTCGAGCCCGCCGTAACCGATGTCGTATGCCCAGCCGTCTCCGCCCACTATCCAGATGCTCCTCTTCACCAGGGAATCGGCGACGCCAAGGAGGTTCTTCGCCTCCGCGCTCTTCATCCCCGCGAGCTTCTTCTTCAGTTCGGCGACCCTGTCTCGTTGTGCCGCGATGCCGGCTTCGTCTTTCTGCTCGGCCTTCAAGAGGCTTTCGGCCAAAGTATCGCCGAGCTCGGAAGATAGTTTCTTGAGCAGAAGCCGCGCGAACTCATTCTGCGTGTCCAGGCTCAGCCTGAAGCCGTAGCCGAACTCCGCGTTGTCCTCGAAGAGCGAATTGGACCATGCCGGGCCGCGCCCATCGGAGTTTACCGCCCATGGAGTAGTCGGGAGGTTTCCGCCGTAAATCGAGGAGCAGCCGGTTGCGTTGGCCACAATCGCGCGGTCGCCGAAGAGCTGGCTCAGGAGCTTGACGTAGGGCGTTTCGCCGCAGCCGGAACAGGCGCCGGAGAATTCGAACAGAGGCCTGAAGAACTGCGAGCCCTTCACGGTGCCGGGGCTCACCTTCGCCCTGTCCACGTCCGGCAGTGAAAGGAAGAAAGAGAAGTTCTCGCGCTCGGGAAATCGCAGCGGAATCTGGTCGGCCATGTCAATTGCCTTGTGGCTCGCGTTGCTCTTGTCCTTGGCCGGGCAGACCTGCACGCAGAGGCCGCAGCCGGTGCAATCTTCCGGCGCGACCTGGATCGTGTACTTCATGCCCTTGAACTCGGCGCCCTTGAAGTCAACGGCCTTGAAGGTTGAGGGCGCCTTCGCCAGAGCCGCCCCGTCGTAAACCTTCGCGCGGATGGCCGCGTGCGGGCACACCAGCGCGCACTTGTTGCATTGGATGCAGAGCTTCTCGTCCCACACCGGAATTTCAAGGGCGATGTTTCGCTTCTCGTACTGCGCTGTGGCCGTCGGGAACGTCCCGTCCTCGGGCATCGCCGAGACGGGCAGGCTGTCGCCCTCTCCGAGGATGATCCTGCCGAGAACCTCCTTCACGTACTTGGGAGCATCAGGCGTCACGGCCGGCGTCAGCTCGATGGAACTGGTGGCCTTCGCTGGCACCTTCACCTCGAAGAGGTTGGCGAGCGTCTGGTCCACCGCGGCGAAGTTCTTTTTGACAACGTCGTCGCCCTTCGCGCCGTAAGTCTTCTTGATGGAGTTCTTGATCGCGGCGATCGCCTCGTCCTTCGGCAGGACGCCTGAAATCGCGAAGAAACAGGTCTGCATGATCGTATTGACGCGGCTGCCCATGCCGGTGTCCTTGGCGACCTTGTAGCCGTCAATCACGTAGAACTTCAGCTTCTTCGAGATGACCTGCTCCTGGACCGGGCGCGGGATATTGTCCCATACCTCATCGGGGCCGTAGGGGCTGTTCAGAAGAAAGACCGCGCCGGGAACGGCGGTCTTTAGCACGTCGTATTTTTCAAGAAAGACGAACTGGTGGGACGCGACGAAATTGGCGCGGTCAACGAGATAGATGGACCTGATCGGCCTTGGCCCGAAGCGCAGGTGGGAAACGGTGAGCGAGCCCGATTTCTTGGAGTCGTAGACAAAGTAGCCCTGGGCGTAGTTCGGGGTCCCTTCGCCGATGATCTTGATCGAGTTCTTGTTGGCGCCCACCGTTCCGTCGGCGCCCAGGCCGAAAAAGAGGCAGCGGACGACGTCGTCCCTCTCGGCCGAGAAGCTCTGGTCGAAAGGAAGGCTGTTGCCGCTGACGTCGTCTTCTATTCCGATGGCGAAGTGATTCTTGGGCGAGTTCTTCTTCAACTCGTCCAGTCCCGCTTTCAGCATGGCCGGGGTGAACTCCTTGGAACTTAGGCCGTACCGGCCTCCTATGACCTTCGGAAAAGCGAATGGAAGGCTGTTTGAAGCCATGGCCTCGCTTATGGCCGTAACGACGTCCTGATAGAGGGGCTCTCCGGTTCCGCCAGGCTCCTTGCAGCGGTCGAGAACCAAGATGCCCTTGACCGTTTTCGGAAGGGCGGCGAAAAGGTGCTGTGCGGAGAACGGCCTGAACAGGTGGACGCGCACCACGCCCACCTTCTCGCCATGCGCGTTAAGGTGCTCAACCGTCTCCAGCGCCGTCTCCGCGCCGGAACCCATCAGAATCACGACCCGGCCGGCGTCGGGCGCGCCGTAGTAATCAAAAAGATGGTACTGGCGGCCGACGGTCTTGGCGAATTTGTCCATCGCCTCCTGGACGATGGTGGGAAAGGCCGCGTAGTAGGGCTGCGAGCGTTCGCGCGCCTGGAAGAAGACGTCGGGGTTCTGCGCCGAACCTCTGAGCACCGGCCTGTCCGGCGAAAGCCCTCGGGCGCGGTGGGCGCGCACTAGGCCATCGTCAATCATCGCCGCCATGTCCTCTCTGGCCAACTGCTCGATCTTCTGGACTTCGTGAGAGGTCCTGAATCCGTCGAAGAAATGGACGACAGGCACGCGCCCTTTGAGAGAGGCAGCTTGCGCGATCAGCGCCATGTCCATGACTTCCTGCACCGAAGCGGAGGCGAGAAGCCCCCAACCCGTTTGCCGGACCGCCATGACGTCGCTGTGGTCGCCGAAGATCGAGAGAGCGTGGGTTGCCAGGGTTCGGGCCGAAACGTGAAAGACCGTGGATGTAAGCTCGCCCGCTATTTTGTACATGTTCGGTATCATCAGAAGCAGGCCCTGCGACGCGGTGAACGTGGTCGTGAGCGCTCCGGTCTGAAGCGAGCCGTGGACGGCGCCGGAGGCGCCGCCTTCGCTCTGAAGCTCAACCACGGTGGGAACCGTGCCCCAGATGTTGGTCTTGCCTTCAGCGGACCACTGGTCGGCCCACTCGCCCATGTTGGACGAAGGGGTTATAGGATAGATGGCGCAGACTTCGTTGACCTGATGGGCAACATAGGCCGCCGCTTCGTTTCCGTCAATCGTTACATTGTATCTTTGCGTCATGCCGCTCTCCATGTCTTTTGCGGGTGAAAGCCCGCCGAGTCATAATGATCCTTGCCGTCCCGGCGGAGGGCTCAAATTACCCGGCCGAGCGCGAAGTATACGCCCGTCAACGAATTGATTCCAGTTCTTTACCGCTGAAACCTCAAGAGTGGGTGATTTCACCGGCTTGTCTCGCATTGCATCCTTGCGCTGGGGATTTCGCGCAACGCCGTCAAGGCGTAAGACGGATTGACAGCGGCGAGGAACGGGCTTAACCTTTGACTGGGAGGCTAAGATTGAGAGGGCCTTGGCTCCATCTCAAGGTGGCGGCAGGCTGTGACGTCGCTTTTCCGATGGATGCGGTTGAGCGGCTGGTCCACCGTGCCAGTCCGGATTACGCGGAACTGTCGCCGCAGGCGTGGTCTTTATCGGCCGCGCTGGGGGTCCATCCTGACGCGCGGATGCCTGGCGTTCTCGCTATACTAAGAAGTGGCGCCTGCTGGCACGCGGGCGAAGCGGCCATCGGAAAGGCGGGACGATTCATGCCCGTGCCTCCGTATTTGCTGGAGCGCCAGCCTCCCTGGTGCCACGGCATCCTTGAATGGGAAGGTGGCTGGGCTTTTCTGGCCGAGCCCGAGGCGCTGGAGGCCCTTCATGGATGAGAGCCTCTGGGTGGTCGCGCTCGCAGGCGAGGCGCGCCTTGGCGTTTTGATGGAGGAGACCTGGGCCATCCTGGACGGTCCGGAGGTGCGCCCGCTGCCTGGGCGCAAAGAATGGTGCGCCGGACTGGTGGCGTTTCAGGACAACCTCGTCCCCGTGCTTGGGGGGAACGGTTACAGCCGCCTTGGGCGCCCCGAAACGCTTCTCATCGTCGAGCGCCAGGGAGCACTCTTGGGGATACCCTGTCAGGAAGTTGCCCTTTACAGGGGTTTTTTAAGCGATAATGAGAACTTGGAGGCGGAACCTGGACTGCCAGCGGCGGGAATGATCAAAGCCCGGGAAACTCAAGCGGTTTGGCGGCTGGACTTGCGAAGGCTTTACAGCGTCCTTGGCATACAGTAGAATATAGACGAGGAAGGAGCGAAGGGGGCCAAATATGCCGAAGAAAATACTATTAGCGGACGACAGCGTGACGATCCAGAAGGTCGTGGAACTGACCTTTGCCGAGGGAGACTACGAAGTCACCTGCGTTTCAAACGGCAAGGCGGCCATAGAAAAGCTCCAGGCTTCAAGGCCCGACATCATGCTCTGCGATATCATCATGCCGGAGGTGAGCGGGTACGACGTAGCCCAGTTCGTCAAAAGAAACCCGGTTTACTCGGCGATCCCGGTGATTCTGCTCACAGGCACATTCGAGCCGTTTGACGAAGAAAAGGCGCGCCTTTCCGGGGCTGACACCTACATCACGAAGCCATTCGACTCGAGAATGCTGGTCGAGAAAGTCGAGAGCCTCTTGCAGAAAAGGCTTGTGATGGACACGACCCTCCCGGCCCCGGCCTTCGAGGTCATGGCGAGGCAGGAGATGACAGTAAGGCCACAGGAAGCGGAGTCTCCTTTCGCTCCGGTCGAGCCCGCGCCGCAGGCTTTTCAGGCGGCGCAGCAGCCGCCGGCGGAACAGGCCTTTGAAGCCGCTTTCGAGCCCGCCGTCACTCAAACGCCGGCGCGGCCTCCAGCGGCTTCAGGTGGGGCCGCTTTTGAAGCCGCCACCATCCAAGCCGACTCTTCCGCCGCAGCCTCCTTTGAACCGGCGGAGCATGCCGTTTTCGAAGCGGCTGCTTTCGAGCCTGAGCCGCAGGCCGCTGCTCCAGAGCCGCCAGTTTCAGTCCCCGCGCCGGTTCAGGAGCAACAGCTTGAGGCGGCCTTCGAATCGGAGCCGCAGGCCGTCACAGCCGTACCGCCGGCGCCAGATCGAGCGCCCGTGGAGCCTTTCGAACCAGTTCACGCGGCGGAGCCCGTGCAATATGCGGCAGCCGTGGAAACGCCGCCGGGCGCCCCTCAGGTGATGGACGTCGCAATGCTCGGAACTCAGCCGGTTCCGGAAAGCGTTTTTGAAGGCTTGGCGGAAGCGCCGCCCCAGGCGGTTTCCGAAGAAGCGCCGGCTTTGGAGCAACCCGCTGGGCCCTCTCCAGAAGCCAGGTTGGCTTCGGCGCCGGTTGTGGCCGGAGAAGAGGTCGCGCTGCCCGAAACGCCGGCTACACCCGCGGCCGAGGCCTTTCTTGACGAGTCCGAGATTGAAGAGGAGAAGGAGCAGCCTGCGCCCAGGGCGCATTTGAGCGTTTCCGGGCCCAAGGCCCCGGAGGCGGTTTCCGAACGTTTGCCTCCGTTCGCGGAAGAGCCGGGCGGCGAGCCCGAGATTGAATCGGCGGCCTGGTTGCAGGCGGAGGAGCCAGCGCCTCCATCGGTGGAGCCGGCGGATGGCATAGTGCATGACATGAGCGAGCAACAGGAGATGGTGGCCGAGGCGCAGAAGGTTGAACCTCCCGCCCCTCCCGCGGAGACCGTTTTGGATGAGGCTGCGATGCCGGACCGCTCCTTCTGGGACGACAAGATTGACCAGCAGCCGGTTTCCGAAGAGAGCACCATTGATGCCGCCCAATTGCCAATTCCAGATGATACGAACCCCTCCGAGGTCATGGAGCATGAGGCGGCGGTCGCCAAGCCCGCTGTTTCCGAGGTGCCGGTGGAGCGGGTTACGGTAACGGCCGAGCAGGTCGAGGCCATCGTGAGAAAGATCCTGGAAGAGATGGCGCCTGAGATTTTGAGGCAGGTTGCATGGGAAGTCATACCAGAACTTGCTGAAAATCTCATTAAACGGCGGATTCAAGAGCTGGAGTCACAGGCGGAGTAGAGGAGTTCGGCGATTGAAGATTGAAGGAAGACAGGGGTGCTCCCTGTCTTCTCTATTAATAGGCACAAAATATGAACCTATAGACTTGTCCAAATGTCAACTTGAAAATGGAAGGCGCGAAGGGCACTAAGGCAGATGGAGATAGCCACCAAGTATGATTCCAAGGCGTGCGAGGAACGCTGGTGCATTCGCTGGGAAAAAGCGGGCGCCTTCACCGCGAAGCCCGAAAGCGGAAAGCCTCCCTACACCATCGTAATCCCGCCGCCGAAC
>JBBIMN010000041.1:0-11812 GCA_037444385.1 Acidobacteriota bacterium
TTCGGCTCGAGGTCGAAGCGACAGGCAATCTGAAGAGCCTCGCCATACATCCTGCTTCAACGACCCACTCTCAACTTACGGAGGACGAGCAGGCAAAAGGCGGCATAACGCCCGAGATGGTCAGGCTTTCGGTCGGGATCGAACACGTTGACGATATACTTGCCGACCTCGGCCAGGCGTTGGAGCGAACATGAGCGGGACATCTCTCGATGCGAATGGCCACAGCGCGCGCCGTGGCCTCAAAGCCATGGAGCCAGAAACCCATAAAGTGCTTTTGCACCAGCCGCCTTTTGTATTGGAATGCGGTCGCGCGCTGAAGACGGTTCGCATTGCCTACGAGACTTACGGAGAGCCGAGCCCTGCCCGCGACAACGCGGTTCTTGTAGTGCACGCGCTGACCGGGAGCGCCCACGCCTCCTCGTGTTCAGGCGGCTCTTCGCAACCGGGCTGGTGGGATGGGCTCATCGGGCCCGGGAAAGCCCTCGACCCGGGGCGCCATTTCATCATCTGCGCCAACCTTCTGGGCGGTTGTTATGGCACGACCGGTCCGTCAGAGAATGATGGCGAGACGGGGCTTCCATACGGCGCGGACTTTCCGCCCGTGACCGCGCGCGACATGGCGAGGGCGCAGAAGATACTCCTGGACCACCTCGGCATTGTACGGCTTGAACTTGCTACTGGCGGATCTCTCGGCGCGATGGTCGTTTGGGAGCTGGCGGCCGAATATCCAGGTCTCGCGAGAAGCGCCGTGCCCATCGCGGGGGGGGCCCAAGCCTCGGCCTGGGCCATGGCGCTGAACGCCGTCGCCCGCCGGGCAATACTCGACGATCCGGAATGGAAAGATGGGAGATATATCGGCGAAGGCCCCCGGAACGGCCTGGAGCTTGCCCGCATGATAGCGATGATCTCCTATCGCTCGGCGCCTTTGTTCGAGGCGCGATTCGCCCGGGAACACGAAGAGCAAAAAACAGATAGGGCGTTCGACTCCTCAAACCGCTTTGAGGTCGAGCGCTATCTTCGCTACCAGGGATGGAAGCTGGCCGAGCGGTTCGACGCGCGCAGCTATCTGCTGCTCACGGCGGCGATGGACTGGCAGGACATAGGCAGGGGCAGGGGGGGCCTTGAAGCGGCGCTGGGCCGGGTATCGGCCGAGTTTCTGGCCGTGGGCATCAGCACCGACGTTCTCTTTCCCGCGTCCGAAATGAAGAGCTTGGCCGAACGGTTGAGAGCGGCGGGCAAGAAAGCCGGCTACGCCGAAATAGACTCGCCCTACGGCCACGATGCCTTTCTGGTGGAGTACGGCCAGCTAAACGAGCTGCTGGGCGGTTTCTTGGAGAGGAGGAGCGGATGCGAGTATTGAAGTTCGGAGGGACCTCCATCGGCGATGTTCAAAGCATTGGACGCGTCATTGAAATCGTAAAGTCGGAAGCCGGCAATGATCCCCTTCTCGTCCTCTCGGCGATGGGAGAGACGACCGACCGCCTTGTTCAAATCGGAGAATGCGCCGCCAGCGGCGGCCTCAATGAGGCGCTAGACATCGCCGCGGACCTCTCCTTCTATCACATGAAAATGATAGAAGCCCTGGAGATGAGCGCCGGCCAGCGCGGCGATGTGACAGCTTACTGCGAGGAGCTGTGCGGCGGCATCCGTGAATTGGCCAATGGCCTCGCGGTTGTGCGCGATCTGTCGCCGGCCGTCCTTGACCGGCTGCTGGCATCGGGGGAACTGCTGTCAACGCAGATCATGTGCGCCGCCATCAGCAGCGCGGGCCTGCCAGCGGCATGGGTGGATGCAAGGGAGATTATAGTCACCGGCGAGGAGCACGGCGGCGCGGAACCGGACGCCGAGGCGACCAACCGGCTTTCCGCGCAGCGGCTTTCGCCGTTGATCGAGGCCGGAAAAATGGTGGTGACGCAGGGATTCATCGGACGCTCGGCCTCCGGTGCCACCACCAATCTGGGGCGCGGCGGCTCGGACTACACGGCCTCACTCCTTGGCGCCGCCCTCGGCGCGGCAGAGGTGCAGATCTGGACGGACGTGGACGGCATCATGACGGCGGACCCCTCGCTGGTGCCGGAGGCACGCAACATTCCGGTCATGAGTTTTCGAGAGGCGGCGGAGCTGGCTTTTTTCGGGGCGAGGGTCCTCCATCCCCGCACGCTGCTGCCAGCCGTCGAAAAAAACATTCCGGTGCGCGTGCTCAACACCAGGCGCCCCATGGGCGCAGGGACTTTGATTCTCGCCGAGATTTATGTCGGCGGTCCGCCAGTGAAAAGTGTCGCCTACAAGGAGGGCATGACGCTCGTCACGCTCGTCTCCGCCAGAATGTTCAAGGCCCACGGCTATTTGGCGCGGGTCTTCGCCGCCCTTGACCGCCTGCGTCTGGCTCCCGATCTGGTTGCCACTTCCGAAGTATCCATAGCCATCGCGCTCTGGGACAGCTCGGGCCTGGATGAACTCGTCCGCGAGATCCGCTCCTTCGGGCCGGTCACCGTGCGGAAAAGACAGGCGGTGGTCTGCGTCGTTGGGGAACGGATCAAGTCCACGCCCGGAATCGCCTCTCGCGTTTTTGAAGACCTGCGCGACGTCAGGACTTCGCTCATCTCGCTCGGCGGCTCCGAGATCAACCTCAGCTTCGTCGTGGACGAGAGCGATCTGCCGCTGGTCGTCGGCAGGCTGCACCAGCGCTTCTTCGAATCCAATCAAATTGAGGAGGACGCGCGATGAGCGCATCAAAGAAAAAGATGGCGGTGCTGGGAGCCACGGGCGTAGTGGGCCAACGGCTGGTAGCGGCCCTCGCGGATCATCCCTGGTTTGAACTCTCCGCCGTCACGGGTTCCGAGCGTAGCGCCGGCGTGTCCTACGGGCAGGCGGTCAAGTGGATGTTGAAAGAGAAGATTCCCGAAAACGCCGCCTCGATGATAGTCCAGGCGACGGCCCCCGACGGAATCGAAGCCTCCGTGGCACTTTCGGCGCTCGACGCGCCGGTGGCTATGAAGGCGGAGCGAGCCTTCCGCTCCGCGGGCTTCACGGTGGTCAGTAACGCGAGCGCCCACCGTCTCGATCCGGAAGTGCCGCTCATCGTTCCAGAGATCAACGCCGGGCACCTGGAGCTGGCGGCGCGCCAGAGGTCTCGATATGGCGGGGCGATCGTGACAAACCCTAATTGTTCGGCGATCGGTTTGTGCCTTGCCATGGCTCCGCTCCGGGCTCTTGGGGTGCGCTCGCTCCGCGTCACCACGCTCCAGGCTCTCTCTGGCGCAGGTTATCCGGGGGTTGCCTCGCTCGACGTCGCTGACAACGTTCTGCCGTACATCGCGGGCGAGGAGGAGAAGCTGGAGAGCGAGCCGCTCAAGGTTTTCGGAGATATTAAATCCTCCGGCGTCGTGAACGCGCGGTTTACCGTGAGCGCTCAATGCAACCGCGTCGCCGTAATGGACGGCCATTTGCTCTGCCTTTCCGTTGAGACGGAGCGTCCATTTAGCGAGGCTGATTGCTCCGCTCTCTTCCGTTCGTACGTTTCTCCTCTGGGCGGTCTTGGCTTGCCGGCGGCTCCAGAGAGGCCTGTAATTTTTCGGGAAGAGGCCGACAGGCCACAGCCAAGGCTCGATCGCGACGCGTGCAGCGGCATGGCGGTAACCGTCGGGCGGACACGGAAAACGCCGGCCGGAGATCTGCGCTTCGTCGCGCTGGTTCACAACACCGTAAGGGGCGCCGCCGGAGGAACGCTCCTCATCGCGGAACTGATGAGGGCAAAGAGGCTTTTGTGATGCCGGGGCGCAACCTTCGTTGAAAAATACCACCCACCTGATTCGCGGAAATCGCTGACCCGCGTGAAGGACGCAAAGTGGATTGATCCATTGAAGAGAAGAAACCAGGGACAGCCGCGAATGCCGCTAACTGGAGGTTTCGCGCAACGGCTTCGGTGAGGGGGGGCGGAGGACCGAATTGTTATATCTTCGCCTCGGCTTGACTCGGGTTGTTTTTGGGTGTAATCTCTCGCCTTGGGAGAGATGGAAGGATGATGGCCCGCGCGATTACCCGTCAGAACTGGTGGTGGTGGAACCGGAGCCGGCGGGAGTGGTGCGGGCTTGAAGCGTAGCCTTTAGCAGAAAGCCTGCACACCCAAGCCCGCCGGCGTTTGAGCGCCGGCGGGCTTTTTTGCGTTCGTGGAGGTTCAAATGGATTTCAAAGATTTTGAAAAGGCGGCCGCCGAGGGGTATACGGTGATTCCTCTGCACGAGGTTCTGGCCGCGGACACGGCCACTCCCGTCAGCCTTTACCTCGCGGCGCGGCGCGCGGGACTCAATGGTTTCCTGCTGGAGAGCGTTGACGGGGGGCGCCATCTCGCGCGCTATTCGATAGTCGGAGTCAACCCGCGCGAACGCATCGAGGCGCGAGGCGGGCAAGTCTTTTGCCGAAACGGCTGCGGCGAGGCGTTGCAGGATGGGGCCTTTCCGGAGGTTCTGAAGGCGAGGCTTCGGCGAATGAGGGCTCTTGACGTCCCCGGGATCGGCCGTTTCAGCGGAGGCTACGTCGGCTATATCGGCTACAACTGCGCGGCGATGATGGAGCGGCTGCCTGTCAAGGCGGACCCGCTTGGACTTCCCGACGCGGTGCTGGAGCGCTTCGACGACCTCATCGTTTACGATCACGCGCGCGGCCGGATGGCGCTCGTGGCGAACGCGGCCGTCGCCGAATCAACGCCGGCTCGACTGGCGTACGACGAAGCCCGAAGGCGCCTTGCTCACCTGGAGAAAGCGGTGACCGTTGCCGCGTCGCAGCCGCTTGGCGATGAGAGTCCAGGCGCGAGCCCTGTCGCGGAAACCGCTTGCCAACGCTACGTCAGTGGAGTCGAACGGGCGAAAGAGCATATCCGGCGGGGAGACATCTTCCAAGTCGTTCTCTCCGTCCAGGAGCGCTTTCCCTTCGACGGCGATCCATTTGAAATCTACCGCCGGTTGCGGATGGCAAATCCCTCCCCGTATCACTTCTATCTTGACCAGGGAGAGGCGGTCATTCTGGGCGCCTCCCCGGAGATGCTGGCGAGGGTCGAAGATGGGACGCTCGAAGTGAGGCCGATCGCGGGAACAAAACCGCGAGGCGCGACGGAGGCGGAGGACGACGCGCTGCAAAGAGAGCTTCTGAACGACCCGAAAGAGGCCGCGGAGCACGTAATGCTCGTTGACCTTGGCCGCAATGACGTGGGCCGCGTCAGCGAATACGGCAGCGTCGAGGTTGCCTCCTTCCGGCGGGTCGAGCGGTTCAGCCACGTCATGCACCTTGTCTCAAGCGTCAAGGGGCGGTTGAAGAAAACTGTCCACCCGGTGGACGCCTTCTTTGCCTGCTTCCCCGCCGGAACGGTGACCGGTGCTCCGAAAATCCGCGCGATGGAGATAATAGACGAGTTGGAAAACATAGGGCGCGGCGTTTACAGCGGCGCGGCCGGCTATTTCGGATACGGCGGAAACATAGACACCTGCATCGCGATAAGGACGCTGGTGGCCAGCGGCGGGGCCGTTCAAGTGCAGGCGGGGGCGGGCATCGTCGCCGATTCAATCCCCGAAAGGGAGTTCGCCGAGTGCGGGCACAAGGTCGCAGCGCTGAAAGGCGCGCTGGGAGGACAGCCATGATCCTCGTTATTGATAACTACGACTCGTTCACGTACAACCTCGTGCAGATGCTCGGTACGCTTCAGGGGAAGGTGGAGGTGAAGCGCAACGACGATATTGCCGGGGACGACGCGCTGGCGATGGCGCCGGAGTATGTCGTTCTATCGCCCGGGCCTGGCACGCCCGGCGCGGCGGGAAATCTGCTGGACATCGTCCGCCGTTGTGCTCCGAATATCCCCATGCTTGGCGTCTGTCTGGGGCACCAGGCGATAGGCGAAGCGTTCGGTGGCCGCGTCGTTGGCGCTCCCGTCCTGATGCACGGCAAGCCAAGCCCGGTCTATCACGAGGGAAAGGGAATATTCTCCGGCCTGCCCAACCCGTTCGAGGCCGGGCGCTACCACTCGCTTGTCGTTGAAAAGAAGTCGCTGCCTCGCGAGCTTCTCCCGACGGCCCACAGCGCGGACGGGGAGCTGATGGCCATGGTCCACGCAACCTATCCAACCGTGGGCGTGCAGTTTCATCCCGAGTCGGTGCTCACTCCGCTCGGCGTGCAGATCATCCGCAACTTCTTGAGGCTTTACAGGAAAAAGGAGGGGACATGATCAATGGCGGCGTGTTGCGGCGAGCCGTGCGGGGCGAGCCGGTGAGCCGCGAGGACGCGGCCCTGATCCTTCGGTCATTCGCCGATGGGGACGCAGGTGCGGAGGTCCTGGCTTCATTTCTAACCGCCCTCCACATATACGGCGAAACCGCCGAAGCGCTGCTCGGCCTCGTCGAGGCAGCGCGAGAGCGCATGGCCAAAGCGCCGCTGCCGGTAAATGGCGTGATTGACCTGTGCGGGACGGGTGGAGACGGACAAGGCACGGCCAACATTTCAACGGCCGCCTCCTTTGTCGCCGCGGGAGCCGGCGCCAAGGTCGCCAAGCACGGCAACCACGCGGTCTCTGGAAAGACAGGCAGCGCGGACGTTCTGGCCGCCCTGGGCATCCCGTACAGGATGAACCCGGCCGAAGCGGCGCGCGCCGTCGTCAAGACTGGCATCGCGTTTCTCTACGCGCCAGACTACCACCCGCTCTTCGCGCGCGTCGGTCCGGTCAGGAAGGCTCTCGGCTTCAGGACCGCCTTCAATATGCTCGGCCCTCTGCTCAATCCCGCCGGAGTCAAGCGCCAGCTAGTCGGGGCCGCTTCGCCTGAAATCGCCTTGCTCCTGGCTCGCGTGCTCGCCTCGCTTGGCGCGGAAAGGGCGTGGGTCGTTCACACGCCAGGTCCTTATGACGAGGTAAGCCTGACGGCGGAGTGCGAAGTGCTGGACGTTCACCGGGGTGAGGTTAAAGCGTTCCGGCTGGCGCCCGAAGACTTTGGTGCGAGGCGCGTTGCTCCTGATGCTCTCTCCGGAGGCGACGCGGCCTTCAACGCCAGCCAGATCGAAGCCGTGCTTCACGATGAGAGCGGCCCCTTGAGCGACGTCGTATTCGCCAATGCCGCCTGCGCGCTCGTCGTCTCTGGCATGGCTGGCAACGTGAGGAAAGGGTTCATGCTGGCTCGCGCATCGGTTGAATCGGGCGCTGCTTTGGGGAAACTTGAGCAACTGCGGCTCTTTGGAAAGGGGGAGACGCGTGCCCTGGCTTGAGGAACTTTACGCCCGAAGGTGCGCCGCCGCGCTGGAGCGGGATGGGAAGCCGCCGGGAGGCGCGACTCGGGCCGCCTCCGATCCTGCCCGCGCCGCCGCGGGCTTCACGCGGGCTTTGCGCAGGAGACCGGCGCCGTCCGTAATCGCCGAAATTAAGTTCGCTTCGCCGTCGCAAGGCGTCATAAGGCCACGGAAAGACGTGGAGGCGGTGGCCGAAAGCTACGCCGCCGCGGGCGCCGCCGCGCTCTCAGTGCTCACCGAGGAGGAACATTTCGGCGGACACCTCTCTTTCATCGAGCGGGCCAAGAAAAGTTCCGGGCTTCCCGTCCTGAGAAAGGATTTTCTAGCCGCGCCACATGATGTCACCGAATCGCGGGCCGCGGGGGCGGACGCCGTCCTTCTGATCGTCCGATTTCTTGGCCGTGAAATCATCGCTGAGATGATCTGCAAGGCCCGGGAACTTGGCCTCGCCGTTCTTGCCGAGGTCCACGGCGAAGACGACCTGAAGAAGACGGCCGGGCTGCCGGTTGAAATCATCGGCGTGAACCGCAGGGACCTTGAGACGCTGCGGCTCGACAGGGCGCTGTCGGAACGCCTCGCGCCGATTTTTCCAGAAGGAGCCGTCCGCGTGGCGGAAAGCGGCTTTTCAACCGGGAGGGAGCTTTGCAAGGTGGCCACGCTCGGCTATGATGCCGTGCTCATTGGCACGGCGTTCATGAAGCAATCCAAGCCGGGCGAAGCACTGGCGAAGCTCATGGAGGAAACGCGTGATTCCAATTAAGATCTGCGGACTTACGAGAGAGGACGACGCGCTTCTGGCTTGGGAGCTTGGCGCCGCCGCGCTCGGCTTCGTTCTCCATCCAGAAAGCTCAAGGGCGATTTCGCCAAAACGGTTGGCGAATCTTCGCGCTTCGTTGCCGGCCGAAACCTTCTGCGTCGGAGTTTTTGTGGATGCTCCGCCGAATGCAGTGAACGAAACGGCGGCGGCGGCGAATCTTCGCTGCGTGCAACTTCACGGGCGCGAAACGCCAGATTATTGCGCCGCCATCATCCCGCCCGTAATCAAGGCGCTCGTGCCAGAAGACCTTCGCGACCGCGGGCGCATCGCGGCTTACGGCGCGGCGGCGGTACTGCTGGACGCCTTCATCGCCGGAACGCCCGGCGGCGGGACGGGACTTCGGGCCGATTGGAACGCCGCCCGAGATCTGTCGGCAAAGTTCAACCTGATCCTCGCTGGAGGAATCACGCCCTCCAACGCGCGCGCCGCCTTTCTTCAGGCGAGTCCCGCGGCGTTGGACATTTCAAGCGGAGTCGAAAGCGCCCCGGGCGTCAAGGCCCATACGAAGCTCAAGGCGCTCTTCCAGGCCGTTTCGGACGGTGGAGGAGACAGGCCATGCCTGATCAAGTAATGGATTGGACGCCACGCGGCAACGGATATTTCGGCCCGTACGGAGGACGATTTGTCCCCGAAACGCTCGTGCCCGCGCTGGAAGAACTGGAGATGGCTTATGAAGAGGCGAAGAGGGACGGGGCTTTTCGCGCCGAGCTTGCCGAAGCCCTGACGACCTACACCTGCCGCCCGACGCCGCTTTATGAGGCCAGGCGGCTCTCCTCGCGCCACGGCCTTCGCGTCCTTTTGAAGCGTGAAGACCTGAACCACACCGGGGCGCACAAGATCAACAACACGCTCGGCCAGATTCTGCTGGCCATGCGCATGGGAAAGCGCCGGGTCATCGCCGAGACCGGCGCTGGGCAGCACGGCGTCGCCACGGCGTGCGCGGCGGCGCGCTTCGGGATGGAGTGCGAAGTCTACATGGGAGATGAGGACGTCAGGCGGCAGCGCCAGAATGTCCTTCGGATGCAGCTTCTGGGCGCGCGGGTCATTCCGGTTGACAAAGGATCGGCCACGCTTAAGGACGCGGCCAACGAGGCCATACGCGACTGGGTGGCGAGCGCCAAAGACACTCACTACCTCATCGGTTCCGCCGTCGGCCCCCATCCCTATCCGGCGATCGTGCGGGATTTCCAGTCGGTCATCGGAAGCGAGGCTCGCGCGCAGTGCCTGGAGCGTTTCGGCTCTCTGCCTGGCGCCGCCGTGGCCTGCGTAGGAGGAGGGTCCAACGCGATAGGCCTCTTCCACGCTTTTCTGAAGGATGCCTCCGTCAAGCTCTTCGGCGTCGAGGCGGCCGGAGATGGCATCGAAACGGGGCGCCACGCGGCGACTCTCGCGCGCGGCATTCCCGGCGTGCTCCACGGTTCCTTGAGCTATCTTTTGCAGGACGGCGACGGCCAGGTGATCGAGGCCCATTCGGTCAGCGCCGGGCTCGACTACCCGGGCGTCGGACCGGAACACAGCCACCTTCATGATACCGGGCGCGTCCGCTATCTGGCCGCCACGGACGCCGAGTGCCTCGAAGCTTACGAAAGGCTTAGCCTGCTTGAGGGGATCATCCCCGCGTTTGAAAGCGCCCACGCGTTGGCGAAGCTGGACGAACTTCGCGCGGCGCTCGGCGAAGGCGCCACGGTTCTGGTTTGTCTGTCGGGAAGGGGAGACAAGGACCTCGAAGAATTTTTTCTAAGAAACGGAAGGGGGAGGGCGGCATGATGCTTTGCGAACGGCTTCGCGGGAAGAAGAGAAGAGGGAAGAAGATTCTGGCGCCATATCTCTGCGCCGGTTATCCCACGGTTGAAGCAACGCTGCCGATTCTTGGCGCCGCCGCTGAAGCGGGAGCGGATTGCATTGAGCTTGGCGTCCCGTTTTCCGACCCGCTCGCCGACGGGCCGATGATTCAGCGCGCGTCCGCGGTGGCGCTGCGAAACGGCATGACGCTCTCGCGGGCTCTTGACATTGCGGCGAGCTTTACTGCCACGAGCGGCACGCCTATTTTGCTGATGTCTTACCTGAATCCCATCCTGAAGATGGGAGCGGACAAGTTCGCGCAACTGGCGGGTGAGGCCGGCGTCTCCGCCTGCATCATTCCAGATCTGCCTGCAGAGGAGACGGGGCTCGTCGCGGGCGCGCCGCCTCTCGTTTGCTTTGCTGCGCCCAACACTTCCGATGAGAGGCTGCGCCGGGTGGCCGCGCTCGATCCGCCCTTTCTCTACTGCGTTTCTGTGATGGGCGTTACCGGGGCCAGAAAGAGCGTGGAGCAATACACGCTGGCATTCCTTCGGCGCGTGAAGGCGGCCATCTCCGTTCCGTCGCTCGCCGGTTTCGGCGTGTCCAGCGCGGAACAGGCCGTCTCGCTCGCGAAAATTTCCGACGGCGTCATCGTCGGCAGCGCGCTGGTGAAAGTCCTCGAAGAAAGCAGAGACCCTCACGAACTGGCTGGCGCCGCGGCCGAGTTCATTAAACCGTTCAGAGAAGCGCTCGACGCGGTGAGTGAATCCATGATGGGTGAAGGAGCTTGTGATGCTATTGGTGATTGATCCTCGTTCAACCACTGAAGCGAGACACGTCCTGGAAGCGCGCCTCGTGAAGATGGGCTTCACCGTCCATTGCTCCCAGGGACCTGGATTTGCGGCCATGGCCGTCGTGGGAGCTGCCGGGAGAATAAGCAATGACGCGCTGGCGCGGCTTCCGGGAGTGATGAACGTCCTGCCCCTGTCGGAACCGTACAAGCTGGCGAGCAGAGCCTTTCATCCCGGCCCCACGATCGTGCGGCTGGGGCAGGTGGCGATAGGGGGCGATGAAGTCGTGATCATCGCCGGGCCTTGCAGCGTCGAAAGCCGCGACCACATCATGGAGATGGCGCGCCTGACCGCTGAGGCCGGCATTCCGATATTGCGCGGGGGCGCTTTCAAGCCACGAACCTCTCCGTACTCATTTCAGGGCATGGGCGAGGCCGGCCTTCGCCACTTGAGGGATGCCGCGGACCGTTACGGGTTGAAAGCCGTCAGCGAAGTGATGGACGCCTCGCAGATTCCACTGATGAGCGAATACGCGGACATCATCCAAGCCGGTGCGAGAAACATGCAGAACTTCGCCCTGCTGGCGGCGCTTGGCAAAGCCTCCAGGCCCGTGCTCCTGAAGCGCGGAATCAGCGCGACGATAGAGGAGTGGCTGATGGCGGCCGAGTACGTCATGTCCGGAGGAAACTACGAGGTGATACTTTGCGAGAGGGGCATCCGCACGTTCGAGCCGGCGACGCGAAACACCTTCGATGTCAGCGCCGTCGCGGTGCTCAAGGAACTCACCCACCTTCCAGTGATTGTGGACCCGAGCCATGCGATTGGCGTGAGGGACAAAGTGATCCCGCTGGCGCGCGCGGGCGTGGCGGCGGGCGCCGACGGCTGCATGGTCGAGTTCCACACGGTCCCGGAGGAGGCGCTGTCGGACGGCCCTCAGGCGCTGTATCCGGAGCAGTTGCTGCAACTCGTGCGGGAACTCGAAGGCATCTGCGGCGCAATAGGCAGGACGCCATGCCGGCGGGCGAGCGTGGCGGTGTGACGGCGTGACGAGGCAAGGGGGTGTCGGCGTACCGGTATGAGCGGTGCTTTATTTTACTCCGCCCCCGCGTCACTTCTTCGTCTCCCCCGAAATTCCGCGATAGAAATCTCTTGCCTCCGA
>JBBIMN010000042.1:0-11679 GCA_037444385.1 Acidobacteriota bacterium
GAATGTACCTCTGGGGCAACACGCCCTGCGGAGGCTGCGAGCCGCCACAGGAACCGGCCTTGGCTCCAACCCAAAGCGGCGGCGCTCCAGCGAAACCTTGAATCGGAGCGCTTCTCCAAACTGCTTTTAGCCTGGCATGAGCCGCGCCGGCTCGTCCAAAATCGCGAGAAGCGGCCTCGCGCAGAATACACGGTCGCGTTTGCCCCCGCCAACTTGAGTCAGGATTCCCTTGCCCTCAAGCTGTTCCACGCCCCTCTTGGCCGTTGTGAAGGCCACGCCCATTCTCTCGGAAGCCCCTTTGACCGTGAGATAAGGATTGGAAGCCAACAGGTCCACCAAGAGGATTGGAGTCCTTGAGGAAAGGGCAGCCGCTTCGATGCGCCATTTTTCGAGAAGCTTCAGGATTCGCTCGGCCCGGCTCAGGACATCTTCGGACTGCCGCGCCACGCCGGTCAGAAAATAGATGAGCCATGCTTCCCAGGCTCCCTCGCGGGTCACCGCGCTCAATCGGTCGTAATACTCACGCCTCGTGGCATCGAAGAAGGCACTCAAGTAAAGCAGCGGGCTCGGCAAAAGTTCTCTTTCCACCAGGAACAAGGTTATGAGAAGGCGCCCGACCCTGCCGTTGCCGTCCAGGAAGGGATGGATGGCCTCGAATTGGGAATGGGCAAGGGCAATCTGCACAAGCGGCGGAAGGCTCCGGTCATGAAGAAAGAGTTCCCACGCGCCCAGGCATTCCATCATCTCCTTGGGCGGAGGAGGGGTAAACGAGGCATTGGCCAAAGTGCTGCCGGGAGGGCCGATCCAATTCTGCGAGCGGCGGAATTCCCCCGGTCTCGCGGCATCGTCCCGAACGCCCTTCATCAGCCTTTCGTGAAGCTCTCGGGTAAGGCGCAAAGACAATGGCAGCTTCTTCAGCCTTGCCACGCCGTGCTCCAGAGCGGCGACGTAGTTTGCAACCTCGCGCAAGTCGTCCGGGCTTCTGTCCACGGCCGCCCCCGCTTCGACGGCCAGCAATTCGCCAAGCGTGGCCTGCGTGCCTTCGATACGGCTGGAGAGCACGGCCTCGCGTCTTACGAATGGCCTTATGAGCAGGTGGGGGTTCGGCAGACGCCCGCCAGCCCCGGCCAACCGGCCCAAGGTATGGTCCGCCTCAGAAAGCGCCGTCAACAGGGCGGGAGTCCATTCTATCCGGGGCGGGAGGGGATTCGGCACGTAAGCCCGATATCCGTCCGCGCATCGGATGGTGCGTCCGCTCTTCTCTAATTTAACAGCCATCGGTCTTCTCCGTCATCCCATGCCAGGATCCCGCTATTTGCGGCCGCGCAAATAGCAGGGCGGCTTATTAGCGTTTTATCTCATAATCGCTAATAAGAAGTCAAGCCCCATTCGGGCCGCCTATCCCTTTTCAGCCAGTCCCATCCTTGCGGGCATGCCTGGGCCTGCGATGAAGCAAGATGCGGTGAATTCCGGGACAATACGCGATCTCCGTTTCGCGCCGGGGCTTCGCCTGCTTGGCGGCAGACAGGCTCCGGCAGGTGGCGCGCGGCGGTACGACAGAGTAAAATAGAGGCGCCATGGGCGAAGGCACGGCCCTCTTCTACCGAAAACCCGCGCGTGTTGCCAGAGCCTTGGCGCTCGCCCTTCTTTGCGCGCTTGTGCCCGGCTTGGCCGCGCGGGCCATGGCGGTCTCTTGCGGCGCCGTTGAAGGCGTTTACGCGGGACACTTCAGGTACGACGCGTACGGGAACTTCAGGACTGAAGCGCATCCGGGAAATTGCAACGCCGATCCGAGCGGCCTGACGTGCAACGCGCCGCTCACTTACACCGGCCACCTCTACGACCAAGAAAGCAACCTCTACTACTTCGGCGCGCGCTACTACGATCCCGAGACGGGAAGGTTCTTGACCAACGATCCCGTCGCCGGTGATGCCCTCAATCCGCCCTCCCTCCACAAATACCTCTATGCCTACGATTCACCGATGGTCTACACCGACCCGTGGGGGGAATACGCGCTTGACGACTTAAACGAGCGCTTCGATCCGAACCCCAACAACATGGATGATTTCATGCGCCTGACCAGCTTGGTAAATCAGGCCACCAGGCACGGCGGGGGATTCGAGTCGTACCGGAGCGACTACGAGGCGATCCGCGCGGGCGCCGGCGAGTTCCGGACGAGAGACTTCAAGCGCGACGCGCGCACGAAGATGTTCGAACTCTATAGCAAGATATTCGGAAGCGACGAAGCGCAGGACAACCGCGGGTTCATCATCACGGAAGGGCCGCCTCAGAGCTTGCGGGTGAACGCAAAGACGATGCTAAAAGACGCCGCGACGAATTGGGAACTGAATCCCAAAGAACGCGCGGTGGCGTTCGGAGGAGCGGTTTGGGGCATTGCGGGGCCGGTGCTCGTTCAAGCCGCAAAATACGGGAACCCCCTGACGGCCGGGTACTTTGCGTATAAAGATATGAAAGAGGCCTTCAAGCTTGGCGAACATATCCACGACGTCGGGTGGTCGGAGTTTAGCCAGCAGGTTTGGGCGGGGATAAAGAAGCCTTTCGAAGAAGGCGATACGTTCCACGCGTCGGCGGAAACGGGGCAGGCTTTGTTCATGATCTACGGCATGGCAAGGCCGTTCATTCCAAGCGGACCCGCGGAAGAAGCCGCCACCGCGGCCAGCGCGACGCGAACGGAGGTATTGAGCGAAGGCGCAACGACGCGAACGCCTCCGGTCGTGAACGAGCCACCAATCGCACCAGGCGAGTCAACGCCACACGGCTTCAGCGATGTCGCACCAGACAACTACAGCCATGGACCGTTTGAAGTGCCGGAAGAAGGCAATCCTAACACCGGGGGCACGAGGACACCGCGTCTTGGCCCAAAGGGCGTTGATCCGAATCACCACAATGCGAATGTGACGGTTCGAGATGCTGATGGTAATATTATTCATCATGAAAGAATCGTAAGTGGAAACATGACACCTGAAGAGAAAGCGCTGCCCTTTCCAAAAAACACACTTGCCAGTCACACTGAAGCGAGGGCGATGAGGGATGTGCCGCTAGAAGAAGGGCAGACTATGACGATTACTGGCGAGAACCCTCCCTGTCCTTCCTGCAAAGGTGCCATGAACAAGAGAATGCAGGAGACTGGAGGTACTATTAGGTATCAATGGCGAGAAGGCGGCAATACCCAGAAATGGCCCCCCGACAAAAGGTAGGCAGAACCCGAAACGAAAGAAAGGTGAATCATGGCCTTGGAAATGAAAGCTGCATACGTTCATACCCAGGAAGACAAAGAAACTATCTTACTTGGCTTTGCTGACAGTCAATATGACACGCAGGAGTATGTCCTTCTTCAGAGATCACTCCTAGTCAGCGAATCGGAGCAAGCGCTAGGTATGCACAAGGTTCATTTGACGGTTAATGATGAACGGCATTCAGCTTACGGTGCTATACGGTCTATTGAGACTGCTGGGCAGGCAGTGAGAATTCACCTGATAGCTGAAGCTGCAAGCAAAATGCATGCTGACCCCGAAATCACCATCTATTATCAAAACGCCGATGTTGATGCCGTGACGCTAAAAGACATCCTAGGACGGCTTTTTGCGCTTGAGCCTGCAGTGCTTGCAAAGCCCTTGGGAAACTAGGAAAGTGAGGTGCGGCGTGTACCTGTCCCGCGCACATGGGACCGGTTTCCGAAAGCACTCGCTGAAGTCTGAAGCGTCCTTTTGGCGGGTTCCGATGGGACTGGCAGGGCTGATGGCGGACAACCGAAAAAAAGAGCGGAGGGCCGCATCTTGCATTCTGGCAGCCAAGCATTCCGCCCCTCGCGCGCTTGCGAAAACAGATTTGCGGGCCAAATCCGTTGGTTGGGTGGGCTATCTTTTGAGGATGGCCGGGCATCTCGTTGGTTGGGCGCACCATCTTTTGAGGATGGCCCGGTATCTCGTTGGTTGGGTGCGTCATCCCATTGGTTGGCTGGTCCCGGCCATTGGTTGGGCGGGGCATCTCGTTGGTTAGGGGCCAGCATCACGTTGGTTGGGCGCAGCATCGCGTTGGTCGGTCGCGGCATCCGGTTGGTTGGCATCGCCCGGCTAAAAGATGGCCGCGTTCAATCTTCGTATGGGCGGGACGGCGTGACTCGTGCTAGAATCATCCTGGAAGGGGGTCCAAATGGCTTACAATAGTACTGCGAAACTGGTTCAAGAGGCCCAGGCTATTCTGAATCTGCTCGCGAAGATCGGAAGGCCGCTCGCCGGAGGAGTGAGCGCGCAGACGGTGAGCGCGGGGATCAGCGCCCTGGAAAGCACGGCGGCGGACCTTGAGAAGGCTAAAGAGGAGGTCATTCGGCTGGTCAACCGCAAGGACGACGCGGCGAAGTCGCTGAACGATCTCATCGTCAAGGCGCGCGTGTCGGTGAAGGCCGAGTTCGGGGATGACTCGGACGAGTACGAGCTTGCCGGCGGAACGCGAAAGAGCGAGCGCAAGCGGCCCGTGAGGAAACCGAAAGCAAAGGCTTAGGCCAAGACCCGCGCGGGCCTTCCGTCGCATCTGGCGATGCTCTTGGGAGCCTCTGAGGCCGCGCGCCGGAAAGCGGATAACGCTTTGATGGAAGCAATTACGTTTTCCTCCGCGCGTCCTCTTGCGGCTCCTCGCCCTTCGGGCTTTTCGGAAGGCCCGCGCTTGCACGCCGCGTTTCAATTTGCCCTGGCCTCTCATCACCGCGACCGTGCTACAATCATCTCGTCGGAGATGTGAGTGGAATGTCCCCACCCCCCCCTTTATTTGGCGGCGCAAGTCCCGGGCGATCTGCTTCGTCACTGCTCGCCGGCTCGCATCCTCAACGTACACCAGTACGCCTCCGGTGCGGGCGGCAGACCGGCGAGACGGCGAACGGCAAGACGCTCTTTACGCAAACGCTGGACGCGGTTGGCAACGTTACAAGCCGAACCGACCTGAGGGGGGCGACGACGACATTCGAGTACGACGCGCTCTACCGGAAGGTTACGGAAACCTCCCCCTCGGTCGCATGCGCCAGCGGCCCCTGCCAGGCGGTCAAGACGGCGCTCTATGATCTGGCGGGACGCGTGACGAAGGAGACCGACGCGGAGGGGCGCGTAACGGCCCACGTTTACGACGGCCTCGGGCGCCAAACGCTCCTGGCCGACGCGCTCAACCGCACGGTCGAGCGCCATTACGACCTGCTCGACCGCTTGACACTGGAAGAAAGGCAGCCGCAGGGCCTACGAACCGAGAAGTGGTACGACGCGCTGGGCCGGGTGACGAAAGAAGCGCGCACCATGCTCAAGCAGTCGCCGAACCTCGTTGCCACGACGACTTCGGCGTACGACGACCACGCGTTGACCGCGACGACGACGGACGCGGAAGGAAACACCAGCCTGACGCTGTTCGATTCTCTGGGCCAGGTGAAGAGCCTTGCGCTCGACCCGGGCGGGCTCAACCTCGCGCGGTCCTACCACTACAACGGCCACGGCAAGGTGATCTCCGAGACCGATCCGAACGGCAACGCCACGGCGACGGCGTGGGACGGCCTCGGCAGGAAGACGAGCGTGACGACGCCGCCGCTGGTGTTGGATGGCGGCGGGCACGCGGTGGCGGTCTCCTCTTGGAGTTACGACTTCGCGGGGCGGGTGACGGTGGAGACCGATCCGCTGAACGCGGAGGTCCGGCACGAATACGACGCCTTCGGAAGGGAGACCTCTCGCGTGCTGCGCGACGGAGCGGGCGATCAGACGCTTGGCGCGTGGACGTACAACGACCAGGTTCCCTTGGAGACGGTTGACCCGGCGGCGCCGACGTCGGTGACGACGGACGGGCGGGGATTGGCGACGAAGCACTGGGCCGACGCGCTGGGGCGCGAGGTGCGGACGGAGGATCCGTCGGGCAACCCGGTGACGCGCCTTTACGACAAAGTCGGCAACGTCGTTTCTCAAACCGACCGCCGCGGTTACGTGGTGGCGAAGAGCTACGACGCGCTGAACCGCGTGACGCTCACGACGTGGGTGGGCGGTGCGACGGGCACGGGCGCGGACCTCTCGGAATCGGTGGTTTACGACGACGCGGACAACAAAACGGTGACGACGGACCGGATGAATCATGTCCACACGGAGGTTCGCGACGAGGCGGGCCGCAAGGTTGAAGAACTAAAGGCGCCCGACTCCAGCGCGACACCGCTGGCTGTGGCGCGATGGAGCTACGACGCTCTCGACCGCGTCGTGAGCGCGACGGACGCGAACGGCAACATCGTGAACACCACATACGACGCGGCGGGGCGGAAGGCCACGGTGACGTCGGGTTCCGGCAAGCCGGAGGCGTACGCGGTTACGTACCACTACGACAAGATGGACCACGTCCTTCAGGTGACGGACGCCCTGGGGCAGGTGTCGGCGGCGACGTACGACGCGGGATACCGCCAGCTTACGGCGAGGGACGGCCTGGACCAGGCGACGGCCTTCGGCTATGACATCGGTGGCAACAAAACGAGCCAGACCGACGCGACGGGGAAGAGGACGAGCTACGCCTACGATTCGCGCCACCGCGTGGTGCAGATCACGGAGCCGGGCGGTTCTGTGACGCGCTACTCGTACGACGGGGACAACAACCGCGTCGCGATGGTGAATGCGGGCGGGCATTTGACGGGCTGGGTGTACGACAATCTGAACAGGCAGACGGAGGAACGGCGGTACGACGGCGTCTTCACGATGCCGCCCGCGCAACTACCTGGGAACCCCGCGCAGTTGAACCAGGTGCGTTATGACGCGGAGGGCAACCGGGTCGGGGTGACGGACGGGAATGGGCAGGTGTACGCCTACCATCCGGACGCGCTTGGGCGCGAGGTTAAGGGGGATTACCCGCAGCCGTTGAAAACGGACAGCTTCGCGCTGTCCGAGACGCAGCGCGCGTTTGACGGGCTGGATCATCTGGTCTCGGTGAGCGAGACAAAGGGGACGCTCGTCCAGACGCGCACGCTTGGGTGGGACTACCTGGGGCGGCAGACTCGAGAGACGAGCCCGTACGGCGCGGCGCTTTCGTTCGAATACGACGCCAGCGGGAACAGGACGAAGGCGACGCTGGCGCTTTCCAACTTGGCGCCTAAGATCATCCAGTACGGCTACGACGCGCGCAACAGGCTCGTGAGCGTGACGGACGCGACGGGCGTGACGACGTACGAGTACGGGACCGGAAACGACATGGGCGCGCGTCCGGGAAGGGTTTGGAAGGTGCATCACCCGGACGGCAGCACGGAGACGAGCCTCTACGATCTCGCCGACCGGCTGACGAGCAAGAACGCGACGGACAAGAATGGGCAATTGCTCGTCTCCTACGCCTACACCTACGACGAGGCGGGGCGCAAGCTGACGCAGACCGAGAACCACGGGCAGGGCGCGGGGGATGAAATAACGGTCTACACCTATGACAGCGCCGGGCGCCTTGCCAGCGAGACGCTCCACGACGCAAGCGGCACTCTCGTCTCGGAGCACGATTACACGTACGACGTGGCGGGCAACCGGCTCACCGAAACCGTCAAAGACGCGAACAACGCAACCACGTCCAGCAAGAGCTACACCTACAACGACCTCGAACAGTTGACCGGGATGGCGGATGCGGTAACGGGAACGCAGGCCGCCTACGCCTACGACGCCAACGGCAACCAGACATCGAAGACGGTGACGCCGGAGGGCAAGGCGGCAACGGCGACGGACTTCATCTACACGACGCGGGACCAGTTGCGGTTCATCACGGTGGACGGGGCGCTCAAGGAAGACCTGCTGTACGACGACCTCGGCAGGAGGATCAAGAAGAACGGGGAGCTGGAGCACTGGGACGGAAGGAGCCTCGTCGCGGAGACCGACGCAGCGAGCGGAGGATTGCTGCGCGGGTACACGCACGGATTGGCGTTGCTTCGCGAGAACGTGCTCGGCAACGTTGTAGAGGCCTACGCCGACGCGATGGGCTCAGTCGGCGCGCTGGTGCCGCAGAATGGCACGGCGGCCAACGCCGGCCACTTCAGGTACGACGCCTACGGCAACTTCCGCACGGAAGCCCATCCGGGCGATTGCAGCGCCGATCCAAGCGGCCTCACGTGCAACGCGCCATTGACTTTCACCGGCCATCTCTACGATGCCGAGAGCAACCTCTTCTACTTCGGCGCGCGCTATTACGATCCGGAAACCGGACGCTTCCTCACCAACGATCCCGTCGCCGGAGATGCCCTCAACCCGCCGAGCCTCCACAAATACCTGTACGCCTACGATAGCCCGATGGTCTACACCGACCCGTGGGGGGAGCAAGCAGGGCCAGAATCACGCGCATTTCTGGAGGCCGAGCTAGAAAAGAACTGGACGCCCGAGGAACGCGCCCGGGTTTACCACGAGCGGGCTGAAACGGGCAAAGGCCTTGTTATTGATACGCCCAGGGACGTGCTGAAGGGAATTGTTGGGCTGGCCATATTCCCTTATACAGCGGCAAAGCAATCATGGGCTTCGGGAGTGGAAGCGGTTCATACGGCGTCGCAGATGTACTCGGACTACAAGCGCGGCGGCATCCGCGAGATGCTTGACCAGGAAGGCGCGCGGGAGAAACTGAAGCGAGACGCCGTCATTCACGGGATTGGCAACGCCTTGAAGGAAGCAGTCACCAATCCGAGGATGCGCGGCAGGATTTTAGGCAACGTAATCGTGATGGCGGCGACCACTGGCGTGTTCTCCATTGGTGCCAAGGCCGAGCAAGCCGTTGCGCTTGAGCAAACGGTGGTGAAGACGGAAGGCGTCATCGGGGAAGTGACCGAAAACGCTATGCAGGTTGCTTCCAAGACAAGCGAGGCCGCATCGGGCGCCTCGGAAGTTGCCGCCAACGTTGCGAAGGCCAGCCCCGGCGCCGAGGAGATGGCCGCCAGTGCAATGAAGGTGCCAGAGGCCGAAGGTTCGCTTGAAGCGGCAGCGGGCAGTGAAGCTTACGGCCCGCATTCACTGGGAGCAGGCGAGGCAACAACAGATACTGCTACCGCCAGTCAGGGAATGATGATTCGAGATGTGAAGGCGATCTCGGCAAGAGATGCAAACGCGCCCTTTCTCGACGAAGGATGGCAACCTCCTTATGCGGAGGGTACCGTTGTAAGGAAATTTACAACAGCAAAGGAAATTGAGTTTGTGAGGGTACATACAAAGAAGAATCCAATAGGCCGCTTCTTGGCTAGGCACGATGAGATTGCTGGAATGACCCCTGAGCAGATTAAGCAGCATCTGGGACTTCCTGAGGTGCCGACTGAAATGCGGCTAGTAAGGGTGCCAACTGGTACTCGCATGCAGATGGGCCGAGTGGCCGCTCAGCCAAAGTTTGGAGTCCCAACCACTGGTGGCATTCAGTACCAAATACTTGAGGACCTACCAGAAGCGTGTTTTGGCCCCTCGGAGGCGCTGAAATGAAGCCGGTCGAACTGAGCAAGTGCAAAGTGTATTTGCGGACACCTGAGGGCGGTAGCGTAGTCCTTATTAGTGGTGAATTGGCAACCGATGAGGAATCCAAGCGGAGAAATGTGTATGGTCTCGACCCAGACGGCCACCTTATCTGGCAGGTGGACTATCGCACCACAATGCCTGAGGTGTCCACCTTTACAAACATCTACTTTGATGATGGAGTCTTAAAGGGATACAACTACAATGGAGGTGAGTACGAAATCGACTATCGAACTGGTGCATGCAGGCCACTGAGGCTCTTAAAATGAGTCGGCTGCGCTTCTTTTACTCCGGGCGAACCGCGGTGCAAAGAAGGCTGCGCGCGCGGGCCTTCCGTCGCATCTAGCGATGCTCTTCGCGAGATTCCGGGGACACAATACTGGCAATTCCGGCAATTCCGGGGACACAATACTGATATCTTGACAGCGTAGCGGGAGTAGGGATAGGATGGCGTTATGGCGAGACTGGCGCGGGTGGTCGCTCTCGGGTACCCTCATCACGTGACGCAGCGCGGTAACAGGCGGCAGGCCGTTTTTTTTAGTGACGAAGACTACGCTGCCTATCTGGAGTTGCTTGGCGAATGGTGCGGTAGGCACGATGTGGAGGTTTGGGCCTACTGCCTGATGCCTAACCACGTGCACCTGATGTTGGTTCCGCATAGCCAGGATGGGCTCGCCAGAGCGGTTGGCGAAGTCCATCGGCGCTACACGAGACGGATCAACTTCCGAGAACGTTGGCGCGGATACCTGTGGCAGGGGAGGTTCGCCTCGTTCCCGATGGAGCGCCGTTATGCTATAGGGTGCGCACGGTATATAGAGATGAACCCGGTGCGCGCGAAGCTGGCCAAGCGGCCAGAGCAATGGGCGTGGAGCAGCGCGAAGGCGCACTTGACGGGTGGTTGCGACGCGCTCATAAAGTCGCCAAAGCCCTTGAGGGACCGGAGAGAGTGGGCATCATTGCTGAAGGGCGGAATGGCTGAGGCTGATGCCGCAGCGATCCGCCGTGGCGAAAGAACAGGACGCCCCCTAGGCTCGGCAGAATTCATCGAGAGGCTGGAGCGAACACTTGGCCGCCCGCTCAAGCCCCAGAAGCCCGGCCGGAAGAAAGGCCAAGAGGAGAAATAGGTATTGTGTCCCCAGATAGCTCGGGCATGGAGCAAGAGGGGCTACTGCACAATAGGGTGTATTTTGAAGAGAAGATGAACGAAGGGTACAGGATAATAGATTATGGCCCTGACTTTGCTCGGCGCTCAATTCGAGGAGGGCCCGCTCGGAATTATCAGATGGAGCGCATGATCACAAAGAACTACCTGGGCTACCAAAAAGGATTCATCCGAACTGGAAAGAATTCACTCTATATCCGTGGCAAATAGGATGCGGAGATGGAAGGAGTCGGCATGGAGATTGGAGATATTGAGCAGCAAGTTAAGATAGTGCTGGACCCAATGGCTTCCAGGTTGGGATTGAGAGGGCCAATTAGACGCGTGTTCACGCACACCTCCCTATCGATAGCCTATATGTCAAGTGATCTTGGCGTTGAGATCAATATCGATCTGAGCGATTTCTTTCTTTATGCGCTCCTATTCAAAGCAACTGGACAAGAGATCCCAGCTGGCTATGAAGATGAAAACGGTAGGCAGCAGAAAGTCTATCTTCAGCATGCCCTCGAGAGGTTGGGTTGCGACGTCACTGGGGCAACTCAGGCATTGCAGAAGTTAGCTGGAGATCACCGCAACTGCGAATCAATGGCAAGGATAATCTCGGATATGCTGGAGCCCAACTGGCTGTTGCTCACGAGAGCATCTCATACGATATTGTCTGCCTCATAGAGACGAGGTCTCGTGTCCTTGTCACGCGCCAATGGGACCGGGGTGAAAGGGAGGGATTAGGTCTCAGCGGTGCGAAGAGGGGGCCGCGGTAATTCCGGGGACAATACTCATTTCCACCCCTTGCGCGCTTGTGCCTGGGAAATAGGATAGAATTGAAGCGCCATGGGCGAAGGCACGGCCATCTTCTCCCGACAACTCGCGCGCGCCGTGAAAGCCTTGGCGTTCGCCCTGCTTTGCGCGCTTGCGCCCGGCTTGGCCGCGTGGGCTGCGGGAGGCGCATCCGTGCTTGGCATTGGCACCGGGACAACTGCCGTCATAGCTGGCGTTGGCGGTGGTCTGGCTGGACAGGCCCCCTGATTACCGGGCTTTGGTGTA
>JBBIMN010000043.1:0-10576 GCA_037444385.1 Acidobacteriota bacterium
GAATGCCGGTTATTGGGAAGTTTTCGACAGCCCTCCGCGTCTGAACCCCGTAGTAGGCCCAGGCCGGGACTTCTTTCTCGCCAAGGCTGTCGCGCTCCGTTCTCGAACTCACCACAGATCCTCCTTCCCGCCTTGTGGCGGTATGGCGTAAAGTATACAACCACTCACGTAAATTCAAAGCGCTTGCGGAGAAAAGCCAACTGGGCCAAAATAGTTTCAGGGCGCGGCCGGGGGCCGCGCTAAAATGATGGAAGGAGGCTGCCATGAAGTTGCCAATGCTCGTGCCCGTCGTCGCCTTGCTGCTCGCGTCGGCGCTCCCCGCCCATGCCGGAGACACGGACCTTCTCATCGGCGCGGGGCGGATGGACCTGCGCAACTCGCCGGGGATCGCCTACGGCTCCATCGAGGCCGTCCACCTGATGGGCCAGTCCCGCTACTGGGGCCTCTGGGGCGCGGCGGACGCGAGCGGCAGCGCGGATTGGGTGGGAGGCGGCCTCTTCGCCACCTGGCCCTTCTCGCGCCGATGGTCACTCACTATAAGCTCGGGGCCGGGCTGGTACTCCAACCCCGCCCGGCTGAACCTGGGAAGCTCCCTGGAGTTCCGCTCCACCGCATACCTAATATGCCGGTGGAGCCGGTACGGGGCGGGGCTGAGCGTCAGCCACTACTCCAACGCGGGGACTTCCTCACACAACCCCGGCACCGAATCGGTGCGCCTCTTCTTTTCCGTGCGGCTGGGCAAGCGCTAGCGGTCGCGCGCGATGCGCGGCGCCGGGCGGCTATAGAACGGACAAAGGGGCGCGGCGGCACGGGGACGCGCGGAAGAAGATGCAAGCCCTCCGTCTTTGCCAGCCGCGCCACGATTCCCCTGCGGGTCTTGCAAGACCCTTGTAGCCGCGCATTATGCAAACCACGAGCCGCGGAATCCACGATGACGGGCTTCTTCAATTTCCACACCTTGCCTTCGTGTCCTTTGCGTTCTTTGCGGTGACAATCTTTATCAGCGCCGGCGCGAGACATTCCGGCCAAGGACATGTCCATATAATTTGAGAACCGGCGGACTCTTCTGTTTATCCTGTTCAACGGCGCATGCCCCCCCGCGCCGGGACGGGCCCGTCATTCGTAAGGGCGGAACTTTGCCGGCGATACACCGAGATTATTGGAAACAGGCGCGAAGACGCGCTGTCGTTAAGCTCGAGCCGCCCTATGGTGCGTGCTCCTCCGAGGGGAGCGCGATCCACCGCGCCGCGAGGAAGATAATCCCCATGGCCGCGTAGCCGCAGGCCCACGGCCACGCCGGGCTCAACGCGAAGGCGGTGTCACCGGCGGTCCAGCGGTAGCTGTGCATCAGCCCCAGCGCGCAGAGCGCCGCGCCGGAGAAGCACCATGCGGCCGCGCGCGCGAAGCGCCGCTCGATGACGGCGACGGTGGCCGCCGCGAGGATCATCGCGCTGAAGATGAATCCCTGCTCCAAAGCGAATGCGCCGTGGATCCAGCTGTCGGAGCCTTGAAAGGCCTTGACGAGCCCCTCGGTGAAGGGGTGTTCCGCCGTCCCCATCCCGGCGGCCCTCAGCCCGTTCTTCGCCATCATCGCGCCCCACGCGGCGAGCGCCGGAAGAAGCCCGACGACAACGGCGGGCGCGTGTTCGCGCGGCGTCGCGGAGAAGGCCTGCGCGGCGATGACGAGGCCGATCCAGAGGACGATGGCCATTCCGGCGTCCACCGGCACCGCCCACGCGATGTAGGAGAAGGTCCCCGTCAGGCAGACCGCCGTGAAGAAGATGCCGTTCAGCACGCTGTAGCCGGAGCGCGCGCCGAGCGCCTTCCATCCCGGATGGCCGATGTAGAGCGTCGTCGGAAAGCATGAGCCGAAGAGCGCCGCGGCGACGGTGCCGATTCCGTTGACGGCGAGCGACGGAGCGGTCGGGTAGCTGTCGCCGGCGGCCTCGGCCGACTCGATGTTCTGAAGCGAGCCGACGAGCGTGAAGAGTCCCATCGGCAGGATGACCGAGACGTAGGCGAGCCAGTCGGGGCGCGCGAAGGTGACCGCGAGATCGCGAAGGACGGGAACCGGAGGATAGAAGCCGGCGCCCGACGGCGCGACGGCGGCGGGCGCGATGGCGGTGAGCCAGGCGATCAGCGTGCCTACGGCCACCGCGACGAGGCCGCCGGGAAGGCCGCCCCTGAACTTCACGCGTCCGAAGTAGGTGAGGAGGATGACGCCGAGCGTGGCCAGCCCCACGAGCGGCCGGGCGAAGGTGCGGAAGAGGAAGCCCATCGAGATGAAGCCGAGCGCGATGCCGGAGAGCGTCGAGAGGAGCGCCGCGCGCGGCGTCGCCTTGCGGATGCGCTCCGCGACGAAGGCGCCGAAGAATTCGATGAGGCCGGAGGCGATGGTGGCGACGAGGCCTGCGCGCCACGCGGCCTTGGCGGGGTCCGGGTCTCCCGCCGCCTGCGCGGCCAGCTTCGCGGGGAGCATGACGAGGAAGACGAAGGCGAAGAGCGAGACGGTGTTGATGCCGTACGGCAGCGCGCAGACGTCGCTGCGGCCGGTGCGCGCGGCGAGCCGCCGCGCCTGCCACGCGTAGTAGAGGTTGCCGACGAGAAGCGAGACGGCGACGCCCGGAAGGATGCGACCGTAGATGAGCGAGTGCGGAAATCCGAGCACGCCCCCGCATAGCGCCTCGATCAGGAGCACCTGGACGAGGTTGTCGAGCGCCAGCCCGAAGAAGCCGTCAACGTCCCCGCGAACCACCCACCGCATCGCGCGACCTCCGCCCCGCCACGGCAAGAGGAGATTTTACAATGCGAATGGCGAACGGTGAAAGGTGAACGGTGAAAGGTGAAAGGTGAATGGTGAACGGTGAACGGTGAATGGTGAAAGGTGAGTGCTGGCGAGATAGGGAGCGGGGAGCGGAGAAGGGTGCAACCTCAACCTCGGGCGAGCTTCGGCCCGGCCTTCCATTTGCGCTATAATTCTCGCAGGGGGATGGGATGACAAACTCCTCAAGCGGGCGCGAGGCTCTTGAAAGGCTCGTCGAGCATTTCGACAGCAGCCTTACCGTCAACATCAAGGGGGTGACCCCGTATCGGTGCGCTCAAGGCCTGAAAGTCCAGGCAGAAGAAAAGGGAAGAGGAGAATTAAGTATCGTCCCTAGATATCCAAGACCGTCTTTCCTTCGTCCATGGGCCATACCCTCCTGCCGCAACCAAGAAGTATGGCGCTGACGCCGGACCGAGTGGATATCGATAAAAGGCCGATTAGCACTTGACCTGTTCACACACACGACCTTACGACTCCTTCAGTCTGAAACGTTGGGACAGTAGTGATTCAACTTATCTTCCTATCAACTAACGCGCAGCGCTTCATACTTGCATTTGGGACGGCAGACGGCGGACAGCAGCGCAAGTTCAAACGCGTCCGTCGTTCGTCGGTGGTCGGTCGTCACAACGCGACGACCGTAGCGAAGGCGTGATGACGGTAGAGGGTGGAGAAAAGGGTGCGATCGCCCTTTCACCCTCCACCCTTCACCCTCCACAGATCTGAGGCGACAGCGTGAATGCACGCACGGCGGTCTGCGGTCTGTCGTCGGCGGCCGGCAAGCCAATGGAGTGTCCTACTTGCCAGTCCTGTCCTTAAGCTCCTTGATGGCGAGCATCAGCTCTTTAACTTCTTTGCGGATCTCGATGGTGTTTCGGTTTGCAAAGTACTGTATTTGCATAAGCATCACGAAAAGAAACGGCCAGATAGCCCACAAGAGATAACGCAGTTGGATTTGCACGGTCGCTGCATCGTCCAGCTTTGTAGAAAACCAAACTGATTCTAATATCAAAAGCGGAGCTACGGCCCAGTAACTGACCTTCTGCCATTTCAATTTTCTGGTCTCCTTTTCCATGAGCTTCTCAACCTCCTTCCGGTACTTGTCGGATTGAGCCTGACAAATGCCTTCCTGTTCAATCAACCTTTCGCCTAACCGCTTTCTAAAGTCATTCATGGCGAGCCTCCGTTGGCGCCCTCAAGTCTGGCGCGGAGGCTCTTCTTCGCGTAATGCATCCGCGACTTCACGAGGCCCATCGAGGCGCTAGTCGCTTCGGCGATCTCTTCGTATGACATCCCCTCGACGAAATAGAGGACGAGCGCCTCCCTGTGCGGCTGGCTTAGTTCTCCGATTGCTTCGTGGACGCGTCGTGCATCCAGCGCGTCCCAGTCGGAGTCAACCGCTTGAGCCTCGGCCTCTTCGATGTCAACGGCGGCATAAGATGGTTCGGCCTGGTCCTGCCTGAAGCGGCTTATGGCTTTGTTGTGCGCGATGCGGTAAATCCAGGGGCGGAAGCGCTCCGGCTCTTCGAGCCTTTTGATCTGTTTGAAGACGGCGGCCCAGACCTCCTGGAGAACGTCCAGGGCCGAATCGTCGTCCTCAACGAACTTCCGCACGTAGTAGAACAACCGGTCCTCCATGACATCCACAAGCTCTCGAAATGCTTCCGGCTCCCCCAACCGGCACCTTAAAACGATCAGCTCTTCTCTGCCCCTCTCCATCTCGCCCATCACTCCTATAGTCGCACCTCCACTTCAATTTGTTCAAATTAAAATCGGGGTCAGGTCTTGTAATACGACATTGTCCATGCTAGACTCTCATATGGTTCTTCCCGGCTCCGCGGCATGTGTAGCTCCGGGTGGCCAGCCTGGGGTGGAACTGGAGGAGAGGGAAGAGGGCGAAAGGAGAGGGCGATGGCGCGGCCGCTGCGGATAGAGTTCCCGGGTGCGGTCTACCACGTCACGGCACGGGGGGACGGGCGGGGGACGATCTTTCGGGACGACGCGGACCGGAGAGTGTTTCTGGAAATTCTCCAGCGGACGGTGTCTCTGCGCCGTTGGGCCTGCCACGCCTACTGCCTGATGGGGAACCACTACCACCTTCTGGTTGAGACGCCCGAGGCGAACCTGTCGCGCGGAATGCGGGCCGTCAACGGGGAGTACACGCAGGCCTTCAATCGGCGTCATGGTAGGCCGGGGCACGTCTTTCAGGGCCGGTTCAAGGCGGTGCTGGTGGAGAAAGAGGCGCACCTGCTGGAATTGTGCCGGTACGTGGTGCTCAACCCGGTGCGTGCGCGGAGCATGCGGGTGGCCTCACCGGGAGACTGGCCGTGGAGCAGTTACCGGGTCACGGCGGGCATGGATCCCGCGCCCGCTTTTCTTGCGGTGGATTGGATTCTGTCGCGCTTTGGCGGAAGGGGGAAAGAGGCACAGCGGAGGTACGCTCGCTTCGTTGCGCAGGGCAAGGGGCTGCGGCCGGCGCTTCCGGAGGCATGGGGCGGCCTGATCTTGGGGAGCGAGCAATATTCCCGGAAGCTTGCCCCGTACCTGAGGGAGAAGAGAAGCATCCGGGAGCATCCCCGCCGCGTGCGTCATGCGGTGCGGCCCGCGCTTGCGATCCTCTTCAGCGGCGAAATCAAAAAGGACAAGGCAAGGCGGGACGCCGCCATTCGCGAAGCCTACATCGAGCACGGCTATACGCTTTCTGAAATCGGAACATCTCTCGATCTCCACTACGCAACCATCAGCCGCATCGTCAAGGCGGACAGCCGCCGATGAGAAAATGTCGTATTACAAGACCTGACCCCGATTCTCGAATCAATAAGGGCGACGCGTTTAGCTGGCCGATTTGAGTTAGCATCTTTCATCATGTCGTTGGATGAGAGTGGACAAAAACAGTTGAGTGAGGCCCTAAATGCGCTAGCAATTGGAGCAAGACAAGGCAGGCAGCGAGCTGCGATGCTTCCCTGTTGTGGCGCTTCGCGTGGGTTAACCTTGAGTGCGACGGCAGATAGCCACTGGCATGAACAGCTGGTTCGTTCCGCTGCGCAGATGGAGAATAGTGGTTGCACCAAGTGGTTCACTGTACAGCTGAGGAATATGGAATCATGCACTGTAAAGCGTATTGAGCGAATCTGGCCAAGGCAGTTTCCGGCAAGTGAATTAGAGCGAGGACGCCAACATATAGAGCGTATGATCGCCAGAAGGATAGAGGAAGGCGGAGTACGAAGGAATGATCCTTGCCCATGTGGTTCGGGAAAGAAATACAAGCAATGTCACGGAAAATGCGTCTAGCGATGTTTCGTTGCAGCAGCCTCGATACTCGAAAGGAATGCTGGGATGGCCACAGCTTCCTTAGTTCACTGTAATTCAAAGTCATCGGCCGGGGACCGTTCTGCTTGGCGGGGAAGATGAAGGTCATCATTCTTTTGGCCGTGGTCGGTTTGCTGGTCCTGCTCGGCTTTCTGGCGGATCGCGTGTTGCGAAAGATGGAAGACAGGGGATGGATTTACTACCGCAAGAAGCACGGGACGAGCAACAGGCTGGGCGACGCGGCGCTCAACATTCAGTCCATCCTTGAACCCTCGAAGCGCCACGTGATCGAGGAAAAGAAACGCGAACCGGACGAAACCCGCTCCGCCGCCCCGCCCGATTGAACTCCCTTCAATCCCACCTCCGTTGCCCGTTCAACACGTAGACTACGGACGGCTCAAAGCAACGCCGGGCCTACAAAACACGAGACACTAAACACCAGACACTTCTTCACGCTCCCCGCTCACGTTCAGGTTTCATCCCTCCCGTTGCCGAGCTTGATGTCGTTGGCGCGGGCGAGGTGGGCTTCGAAGGCGCCGAGCTGGCGGCCGGTCTCGTCATACTTCTGCTGGGCGTTGTTGAGGTGCTTGCCGAGCGTCTCGTGCGAATCCCTGAACGCGCCGAGGTCACGTTCGAGCGTTTGAAGAAGTTGCATCACCTGCCGCGCGTTCCTTTCGACCGCCGCCGCCTTGAGTCCCATCGCCACCGTCTTAACGTATGCGGCGAGCGTCGCGGGCGAGAGCGGCAGCACCGACTTCGAGAAGGCATACTCCCAGAGGTTCTCCTCGTCGCGCTCCCTCGCCACGAAAGCCTCGTAGTAGAGGGATTCAGCCGGAAGGTACATCAGCGCAAGCGGCAGGGTTCCCTCTCCCGGCCGCACGTAGAGCTTCGCGATCTCGTCGATCTTCTTCTTCAGGTTGGCGTGGAAGGCTTTGCGCGCCTTAGGCTTCTCCTCTTCCTGTGCCTCAATGTAGCGCTGGAAATCCTCAACTGGAAACTTGGCGTCAATTGGAAGAAGGCCGCGGTCCAGCTTTATCGCGAAGTCAACCTTTTTCCCGTCCTTGAAGGCGTACTGTGAAAGAACGTTCTCGCGCGGGAGAATGTCGTTCAAGAGTCCCTCCAGGCCTATCTCACCAAGCGTTCCGCGCTGCTTGGGGGACCTCAGAAGCACCTGGAGCTCCTCCATCTCTTTGCCCAATTCCGCCATCCGGGCCGACGCCTGCTGGATCGCCCCCATCTTTTCGGTGAGCGCCGTGAGTGTCGCCTGGCTTCCCTGCATGTGCTTTTGAAGGATCTCGCTCTGCCCCTGAAGCTGTTGTTGCACCAGCCCCTGTGACCTCGACAACTGATCGCCGAGCAGATGCTGAAGCTCGCCGCTGGCTCGCGCAAGGCTGTCAACTCTGGCGGCGATGTCGGCCTGGAGTACCTGCATCGCGCGGGCCGGGTCCTCCTTCCCGGAGCGCGCCAGCCGGGCGTATGCAAGCGCCAGCACGGCCAGGGCGAAGACCAGCGCCGCCGCGAAAACGTAGATGATTGCCGATGTCATGTCTTATCTCCATTTGGAGCGGCTTCGTGGGGCTTTTGCGGCGCAAAGTGATGGAAGGACGGTATCGGCAGAAGGCTTTCCGTGAAGAGGGCGCAAGATGCCAATGTTTTTACGACGCTGCTTTGTTGAACGGTCTCTTGAAAACCGGGCGCCAGCCTAGGAGCCACTCGAACGAGCCCGCCCGCGAGATATGCGCAGATCACGAAACCGAGGAGGGCGCCAAGCGCGCGATTCAGCGGGCTGAGTCCCGCGGCGTTCACGAGCTTGCTGGCCAGCATGCCGGCAAGAACGCCCGCCGTGAAAATCAGCAGAAATCCGGCTGTAACTGCCGCCGCGTGGCGGAATGCTTCTGGCAGGAAAGGTAGCCTGGACGCTAGCGGCGCCGCGGCGTAGCCCGCGAAGAGGTAAGCGGCCACGAGCGACAGGAGGCCGAATGCCATTCGGACGCCGCCTTTCCAGACGCCGTTCGCAACAAGCGCTACAGCCAGCACGATGAAAAAAACGTCAAGCCAGGTCATCGCCGCTCCAAAGACCGTGGAGAGTGGAGGGGGAAAGGCAAGTATGAAGTATAAAGGCTGAAGCGTGGCGTTTCTTTTTCCTCCGGCTCACGGCCCTCAACTTTTTTTCCCATCCGTGGTTGATTGGTTTTTCTTTTCCGCCTTCGCGGCGCGGGCGTGTTGGGCAACGCGCCTGCAAAACGGGATGCGCAGGGATAAAGGCAATTCCGAGGCTCTTGCGGCTTGCTTGAGCAGCGCGAGGTCGGCGGCCGCCGATTGTCGCGCGCGGCGGCATATCCTGGAGAGAGGTTCGGCGGAGACCTCCTCGATCCAGCCCAGTTTAAAGGCGTCCCTCGCCGCTACCACCTCTCCGCTCAGCAGAGCCGGGATGCCGGCGCCGGAGCGCGGCGGAAGGGCGGCTGTTCCTCCCCATCCTGTGAAGAATCCAAGGCGCGTGCCAGGATGAGAGAACCGAGCCTTCGGTGTCGCGATGCGGTAATCGCAGGCCAGGGCGAAGTCGAGGCCGCCGCCCATGCAGGCGCCTTCAATGATTGCCACCAACCAGAGGCGGCTCTGCCGCATCAGCGAAAACGTTTCCTGGCCGAGCGCCGCGAACCCCAAAGCCGTAGCGGGTTCGAGCGCCTCAAGTTCCCTGAAATCGGCCCCGGCGAGAAAGGCCGTCGGATGCGCCGAAGCGAAGGCCACCCAGCGCAAATCAAGCCGTTCTTCCCACAACGCCAAAGCGCGCCTCAAGCTATGGAGCACTTCCCATGTCAACGTCACGGGGCGGCCTTTGCCTCCAAGACGCACCAATATCCCATTTGCCGGAAGCGGTCGCTCCTCGCGAAAAAAGGCATCCCGGGATTCTCTCATTACGAGGCTGGAGCCCGCTCGCAATGGAGGGCGCCTAGCGGGCCTGAGCCCGCTTCGGCGCGACCTCTTTTTCCAGAAACTTGATTACGTCCGAAGTGGGCGTGCCCGGAGTGAAAATTTTGGCCACGCCGGCTGCCAGCAGGCCGGGGATGTCGTCGTCCGGCACGATGCCTCCGCCGAAAACGACGACGTCGCCCGCCCCCTTTTCGGCGAGAAGCTTGATCACCTTCGGAAAGAGCGTGTTGTGGGCGCCGGAAAGAATTGACAGGCCGACGGCGTCAACGTCCTCCTGGATAGCCGTCGCCGCTATCTGCTCGGCCGTCTGGTGGAGGCCGGTGTAGATGACCTCGTATCCGGCGTCCCTCAACGCCCTGGCGATGATCTTTGCTCCGCGGTCGTGGCCGTCCAGGCCCACCTTGCCGATCAAAAGTCTCATTCTGGTTTGAGCCATTGCAAGCTCCTCTTGTTTTGCAGCCGAATCAGAAAACGCTTGTTTCGCGGTACTCGCCGAAGACCTCCTTCATCGCGTCGCCCATCTCCTCAAGCGTGCAGTACGCTCGCACGCAGCCAAGGATGGCGGGCATAAGGTTCTCCTTCGTGCGCGCTTTCGCCGTAAGGCCGTGAAGCGCCGAGAGCGCCGCCTTGCCGTCGCGGGTCCTCTTCACTTCGGCAAGCCGCGCGCGCTGTCTCTCCTCGACCTCGGGCGGAATCTTCAAGAGCGGGATGGGCGCTTCCTCGTCCTCGACGAGGTACTTGTTGACGCCGACGATGGTCTTGCGCCCGTCCTCCACCTGCTTCTGGTAGGCGTAGGCCGCTTCGGCGATCTCGCGCTGCGGGAAGCACCTTTCGATCGCCTTGATGATGCCGCCCATGCCGTCAATCTTGCGGATGTAGGACAGTGCCTGTTTTTCCATCTCGTTCGTGAGCGACTCGACGAAGTAGGAGCCGGCGAGCGGGTCAATGGTGTTGGTGGCTCCGCTCTCCTCCGCGATGATCTGTTGCGTCCTCAAGGCGACCATGACGGCCTGTTCGCTCGGCAGGCAGAGGGTTTCGTCCATCGAATCGGTATGAAGGCTCTGGCAGCCGCCAAGCACCGCGGCGAGGGCCTGTATGGCCACGCGAACGATGTTGTTCATCGGCTGTTGCGCGGTCAGCGAGCAGCCCGCCGTCTGGACGTGGGTTCTCAGCATCCACGACCGCGGGTCCTTCGCGCCGAAGCGCTCTTTCAACTCCCTCGCCCAGATACGGCGAGCCGCGCGCAGTTTGGCGACCTCCTCGAAAAAGTCGTTGTGCGAATTGAAGAAGTAGGAGAGGCGGGGCGCGAAATCGTCCACGCCGAGTCCTCGCTCCATCGCGGCCTGGACGTAACCTATGCCGTCAGCCAGCGTGAAGGCCAGTTCCTGCACCGCCGTGGAACCCGCCTCGCGAATGTGGTAGCCGCTGATCGAAATGGGATTGAACCGCGGCGTGTGCCGCGCCCCGAATTCGATGGTGTCGGTGACCAGCCGCATCGACGGCCGCGGCGGGAAA
>JBBIMN010000043.1:10586-11472 GCA_037444385.1 Acidobacteriota bacterium
GTTCCACTGCGGCACCTCCTTGGCCGAAAACTCCATCGTGTCAATGATGAGACGGACGGATGGTTCTGGCGGGTATATCCACTCCTTCTGGGCGATGTACTCCTTGAGAATGTCGTTCTGGATCGTCCCTCTCAATTTCTTGAGAGGAACGCCCTGCTTTTCCGCAACCGCGAGGTACATGGCGTAAACGACGGCGGCTGGCGCGTTGATCGTCATTGACGTGGAGACCTCGTCCAGGGGGATGCCGTCGAAGAGGATCTCCATATCCCTCAAGGTCGCAACGGCCACGCCCTCTTTGCCCACCTCGCCTTCGGCCAACGGGCTGTCGCTGTCGCGGCCCATGAGCGTTGGCAGATCGAAAGCCGTGGATAGCCCCGTCTGGCCCTGCTTCAACAGGTATTTGAAACGGGCGTTGGTCTCCTCCGCCGCGCCGAGCCCGGCGAACATGCGCATCGTCCAGAGGCGGCCGCGGTACATGGTCGGCTGAACGCCGCGAGTGTACGGGAATTCGCCCGGCCAGCCGATGTCCCTGCCGAAGTCCACCGCATCGAGATCCTCGGGCCCGTATAGCCTGCGGATCGGCAGCGACGAGACGGTAGAGAAGTCGACCGCCCGCTCCGGATTTCTTTTCACGTGAGGCTCAAGAGTCTCTTTTTCCCAGCGGGCGCGCCGCCCCGCCGTTTTCCTGGAGTCAGCCATCTACGTCGCCTCCCGTCGGATCGGAGGAGTCCGTTCCACCCAAGAAATTAACACATTACGGCCTCGAGCGGAAGTGTTCGCCGCTAGAGACGCAGGGGGCATGAAGGGAAGGGTGGAGCAGGGAGCGGGAAGCAGGAAGAAGTGAGACGTGAGAAGTGAGACGTGAAGGATGCAAGACGTGCGCGGC
>JBBIMN010000044.1:0-6568 GCA_037444385.1 Acidobacteriota bacterium
CAGCGTGACTATCCGCATTCCGTCGTAAAGGTGCACGCGGTATTCGTCCGGCGCGGCCTTGTGGACGGTCACTTCATAGCTCTTGCCGGAGACGGCAAGGGAGTAAAGGTTGCCGACGACACGGACGCTGTCAACGTCATAGCTCCTGCCGCCCAGCGTGATCCGGTAGCCTTGACTCCGTTCCATGATTTCAGCCGTCACCTCTTTGCCGTCTCTCAGGATTACGTAACGCATTCCCTAGCCTCGTCCCATCTTGCTCGTGGCGCGGCGCCACGGGCTGATCCACGACCCGCCGGTCTCCACGGCTGGCGCGCGGCGCGCCTCTTCATACGCGTGGATGAGCGCGGCCATCTCCGCCACCGGATGGGGCGCGAGCGGATGGAGCGCCTCTTCTTCGAGGAAGCGCGCGATGAAACCTGTGTCCAGCTTCCCTTCAAGAAAGTCGGGGTGGGACACGAGGTGTTCGAGAAAGTGGCGGTTGGTCTCCGGCCCGACGATCTGGAACTCCTGGAGCGCCCGCCGCAGAACGGCGGCGGCGGCACTGCGGTCGCAGCCCCACGCCACGACCTTGGCTATCATCGGATCGTAGAAGGAGCTTATCTCCGCGCCCCAGTAGACGGACGAATCAACGCGGACGCCCGGCCCCTCTGGAAGCCTTACCGCCACGACCTTTCCGGGGCATGGCATGAAGTTCATCGCCGGGTCCTCGGCGTAGATTCGCGCCTCCATCGCCCATCCTCGAAGCGTTATGTCCTCCTGTTTGAAACCAAGTGGCCGTCCCTCGGCGATCAGGACCTGTTGGCGGACGAGGTCTATTCCCGTGACGGCTTCGGTAACGGGGTGCTCGACCTGGAGCCTCGTGTTCATCTCCATGAAATAGAAGTTGCGGCCGTTGTCGGCGAGAAATTCGATCGTGCCGGCGTTCACGTAGCCAACCGCTTTTGCGGCCTTGACGGCGGCCTCGCCCATCGCCTCGCGCATTTCGGGAGTTGCGAGCGGCGAAGGGGCCTCCTCGATGACCTTCTGGTGACGGCGCTGGATCGAGCACTCTCGTTCGCCGAGCCAGACGGCGTTCCCGTGGCTGTCGCAAAGAATCTGCATCTCGATGTGCCTTGGGCGGACAATCGCCTTCTCAAGGTAGAGGGAGCCGTTCCCGAAAGAGGCAACGGCTTCCGAGGAGGCGTCGCGAAAAGCGGATGGAAGCTCCTTCGCGCTCTCGACGAGCCTCATTCCCTTTCCCCCGCCTCCGGCCGCCGCTTTGAGCATCACCGGATAGCCGGCCTTGGAGGCCGCTTCGAGCGCTTCCCCGGCGCTGGAGAGCGCCGCCAGCGTACCGGGGACGACGGGCACGCCCGCCGCCGCCATTAACTGCCGCGCCCTGGTCTTCTCTCCCATCGCGTGGATCGCCTCGGGCGAAGGCCCTATGAAGGTGAGCCCCTCTTTCGCGCAGAGCGAGGCGAATTCGGCGTTTTCTGAGAGGAACCCGTATCCTGGATGCACCGCGTCAGCGCCGCTTTTTTTTGCCGCTTCGATGATGCGGTCCATTCGCAAATAGCTCTGGGCGGCTGGCGGCGGCCCGATCAGCACGGCCTCGTCGGCGAGGCGCACGTGGCGCGCCGACCGGTCGGCTTCGGAGTAGACGGCTACCGATTCGATGTTCATGTCCCTTAACGTGCGCATTATGCGTACGGCTATTTCGCCGCGGTTCGCGATGAGAACTTTTTTGATCATCTGTTTGACTCCAGGAATTCAAGCGCGCCATCCAGTTTGCGCATCCGTGTCGGGCGCTTCCAGCGCGCGTCGTCACGCTCGGGAAAGTCCTCCCTGTAATGTCCTCCCCGGCTCTCCGTCCGATACTCGGCGCAGGAGGCGATGGCCTCGCCTAACAGCGCCATGTTCAGCGTCTCGAAGGCGCGCCGGTGGTAGGCGCCCGCTCCAATGAGTGAACGGATCTGCAGAAGCTCGGAACGAAGCGCCTCGATGCCGGTTGCCGTGCGGACTATGCCCGCGCCTTCCCACATCAGCGACGCCACCTGGCGCCGAAGGGTGTTGACAATTTCGAGGTCCGCCCCCTTCCTTGAAAAAGGCGGCGGCTCGATGGCCTTTGTCTTCGGCGGTGGCAGGGCGTCCCTGACCGCGGCCGCGCCGGCCCTCGCCCCGAAGACAAGCCCCTCCAGAAGCGAGTTGCTCGCCAGCCGGTTGGCCCCGTGAACGCCCGTGCAGGCGGCCTCCCCGGCGGCATAAAGGCCCGCGATGGAGGCGCGGCCATCGTCATCCGTCTCAATGCCGCCCATGATGTAATGGGCCGCGGGGTGGACCGGTATCGGCTGCGTCGTGATGTCCAATCCATACTGAAGGCAGGTGGCGAAGATCATGGGAAAGCGCTGGCGGACAAATGCCGCGTCGAGGCCCGTCAGATCAAGACAAACGTGCGACGACATCGTGGCCTTTATCTCCCGGACTATGGAGCGGCTGACCACGTCGCGCGGCGCCAAGTCCCCCATGGGATGATAGCGCTCCATGAAGCGCTCGCCGCGAACGTTGCGCAAAACGGCCCCTTCGCCGCGCATACTTTCCGAGAGAAGGAAGCGGGGGGCGTTCTTGAGAAAGAGCGCCGTCGGGTGGAACTGCACGAATTCAAGGTTGGCCATCAGGGCGCCCGCCTCCAGCGCCATTGCCATGCCGTCGCCGGTGGCGATTGGTGGGTTGGTGGATTCCTGGAAGAGCCTCCCCGCGCCGCCCGTGGCGACAATGACGGAGCGGGCCAGGACCGCGGCCGGCTCCTGGCGCAAGTCGTCGAAAAGCCACGCCCCGGCGGCGCGGCCCTCCTCAATGATCAGCCTGAGGCACATATGGTATGGAAGGACGCGAATCGAAGGCGTGGCGCCGGCCTTGGCCACGAGCGTCCGCTCAAGCTCGCGGCCGGTGCTGTCCCCGCCGGCGTGAAGAATTCTGTTGCGGCTGTGGGCGGCCTCGCGCGTGAAGTGGAGATGTTCTCCATTCCGGTCGAATTGGGCGCCCCACTCCATCAGTTCCGTAACGCGCTTGGGGCCGTCTTTAGCAAGCACGCGGACGGTGCGTTCGTCGCACAAACCGTCGCCGGCCATAAGCGTGTCGGCCACGTGGGCTTCAACCGAGTCATCGGACGACAGCGCGACGGCAATCCCGCCTTGGGCATAACCGGTGTTCGACTCGCGCAGCAGGTCCTTGGTTGCGACAAGAACGGTCCATCCCGATTGCGCGGCTTCCACCGCGGCCCTCAGCCCGGCGATCCCGGAGCCTAGAACAAGCAAGTCATATTGGAGGCCTGGCTTAACAGGCTGTTGAGAAAATCGCATGGGTCGCGCGGGATTTTTCAACGACCTGTTAAGATTCACGGTGGTTCCAGCAGGCCAACGGACCGAGAGGCTTCAAGCATGGACGGTTCTTCATGGGATCGGGCGCACGGCGGCGTTTCACTCGGCCCTCCATGCTTGCATTATTTGCCCCCAAGGGCGCGGGTGACGAGCCCAACCAGTTCGGCGCGGCGGAATGGTTTTTTCAAAAATCCGGCGAGCGCGCCTTCTGGAAATTTTTGCCGAACCTCCGCCTCCGAATAGCCGCTGACGATGATTATCGGCACCTTCTCATCAAGCGCCCGAATCTCATTGAAAACTTCCTGGCCGTTCATTTCCGGCATATTGAAGTCCAGAAGAACGGCGCCGATCTCGCCTTTGCTGGCGCGAAAATGGTCCACGGCCTCTTCGCCACTGGACGCGGCCAGGACGCTGTAGCCGAGGCCCTCGAGCATCGTCACCTCGACCTCGCGCACCGCCGCCTCGTCCTCCACGCATAACAACGTTCCAGCGGCCACGCGGGAGGAGAGTGCTTCCAGCGTCTCTTCTTTAGCCAGCACCGCGCGGCCGCTCGCGGGGAAATAGATGTCAAACCGGCTGCCTCGCCCAGGTTCGCTGAACACACGGACAGCCCCCTGGTGGCTCTTGACAATGCCAAGGAGCATTGCCAGCCCCAATCCCCGCCCTGCAAACCTCGTGGTGAAGAAGGGCTCGAATATTCTTGAGAGCGTCGTCTTGTCCATTCCGCATCCGGTGTCGGACACTGAAAGACATACGTAAGCGCCTTCCGGAAGCGTTTCGCCCAAGAGAGTGTCCGCGAAAAAACCGGCGTCCGCGACAACCCTTGAAGCTGAAATGGAAATGATCCCGCTCTTGTCACCAATGGCCTCGGAAGCGTTTCTGATCAAGTTCATCACAACCTGGCGCAATTGGGCCGGGTCGGCTTCGACGGCTGGCAGCCCCGGAGGGAAATTGAAGCGCAAAGCCGCTTTCTTCGAAATTGAAGCTTCCATCACGCCGGCGATCTCCTCCACGAGCCTGCCTAGGTCCAAAGGTTTGACCGTGACGTTGCCCCTGCCAGCGCAGACAAGCATCTGCTTCGTTAACTCGGAGGCCTGAACCGCCGCGGATTGTATCTCCTCGAGCCTGTGCCTTGCTGGCGCGGAGAGCGCCGCGTCCATCAGCGCCAAGTCGGCGTTGCCCAACACGCCAACCAGAAGATTGTTAAAATCGTGCGCGATTCCGCCCGCCATCACGCCCAAACTCTCCATTCTTTGCGCCTGCTGGAACTGGAGAGCGAGCTTCTTGCTCTCCTCCGCGGCCAACTTCCGCTCGGTGATGTCGCGGAAGACGCCCATCAAGCAGGTTTGCCCGTCCAACGAAACCGTGGTTGAGTTGATATCGGCATAGAACACCGAACCGTCTTTCCGCCGGACGGGGAGGTCCCCTGCAAGCGTAATCTCCCCGCGCACCTGCCGCTCGAACTGTTCGATAACGTGCGGCAGGGCTTCTTTCGGATGGATGTCATCCACGCCGATGCCAACCAATTCATCCTGCGTGTAACCGAGCATCTGGCAGATGGCGCCGTTGCCCATGACGAACCGCCGCGTCTCCCCATCGGCGATCAGAATGCCATCAAGGGCGCGATCAAACAGGGTGCGGAACTTGAGTTCCGATTCTAAAAGCCCCTCCTCGGCCCGCTTGCGGTCGGTTATGTCTATGCCTATCGCCAGGCCAGCCGGCCGGCCTTCGTACTCCATCCGCGCTCCGGACAAATCCAGCCACCGCGTCTCGCCGCCCTTCGTAACGAACTTGAACTCGTAGCGGGGGGGGACGTGCTCCCCTCTCTGGCGGGCGATTCCGCGCTGGCGAAGCATTTCCCGGTGGTCAGGGTGCACAAGTTCCCAGAACTTCATCTTGAGCAGCTCATCCTGGGTGTACCCTGTAATGGCCTCCGTGCAGAGGTTCACGTAACGGAACATTTCGTCCTGGTGGATCATGATCGCGGCTGGGGCGATTTTGGCGGCCTTCCTGAACTTCTCCTCGCTCTCTTCCAACTGTTTTAGAACCATCTCCTGGGCCGTCACGTCGCGAAGCACTACAATGGCGCCGCGGACCTCGGGGTCTTCAAGCAGGTTGTTGCCTACGGCCTCAAGAAAAACGTAGCGCCCGTCCTTGTGCTGCATTCTGAAGGTGAATGGTTTGACCGGCCCCGGTACACGAAGAGATTCCCGGAATACATTCTCCACCGCCGGCCTGTCCTCCGGGTGTATGTGTTCGAAAGCGCTGCGCCCCTCGCGCTCCGAAGGCTTCCGCCCGAGCAGCCTTTCCGCTGAAGGGCTCGCGTAGCGAACGATGCCGTCTTTCTCAAGAACGACGATCACGTCCAGGATGTTTTCCAAAAGCAACCGGTACTGAGGCACGTAGTCAGTCATGCGGCCACCCCGCGTCCGGCACAACCGGCCCGGCACCAGCAATTATGACCGCAAGACGGCGGGCATGTAAAGCAGGCGAAGGAAAAAAGTTGGAAGGGTGCGCCGCTAGGCTGCTCATACTTCCGCCTTCATACTTCAATACTCACTTACCCAGCCGCCACCCGTTTACCGCAATTCGCAGGCGGTTCGACCGCTTGTCCATAAAGAGGACGTGCCCCTCATCGAGCCCTTTGAGGTAGAGCCGTCCCGTCAGCTCGACGTCCTTTCGGCAGTACGCTTCAATCAAATCCATGCGCCCCTCCCGGTACCACTTTACGGACTGAAGGCCGTCGGCGCTCTTGGATTCGCCGAAGTTCGCCTCGGCGAATGACGCCAGCGAAAGGCGGAAGCCGAGCCTCTCCTTCACTACCTCCAAAAGGTCCACGATGCGGGCCTTTGAAAGGTTCTTGGCGGTATATGGCCTTAAGACTTCCATGTCGAAACGGCGGACATTGAAGCCGATGACAGCCTCGGCGGCCAGCAGGTCTTCGACGAGCAGCGCAACGTCCTTTTCAAAATAGACGCGCCATCGGCCACTGTCGAGGTCCCACGCCACGGCGAGAGCAAGCTTCATTCGGTGGATGTTTCCCCAGCCGCCGACCTCATCGGCGAGCCGTTGCGTCTCGAGGTCGAAGACGAGCCGTCCCGGCTTTTCGCGTGGCGGTTGCACGGCGGTAGCCTTTTCGGCCAGCTTGGGCGCGTGGATGACGCGCTTTCGCGCTACGTCCGTTCTGCCTTCAAGGATTTCCACCAACAGCA
>JBBIMN010000044.1:6609-11416 GCA_037444385.1 Acidobacteriota bacterium
GGGACATCCCGATTCGCACGGGCAGTCCCTGATCAGGCGCGAAGTATTTTGAAGCAGCGTCTCGAAAAGGGTGACCCCCTTGCGGCAAAGACCGGCGCCGCCTGGATATCCATCGTAGACGAAGACCGCCGGGCCGTTGACCTGCGGGTGGTGGGGGAAAGACATCCCTCCAAGATCCCACCGGTCGGCCAGCGCGGCAAGGGGAAAGATTCCTATGAGCGCGTGCTCGAAGGCGTGCAGGCCGCCCATGACGTGCAGCCCGCGTCGAGCCAAGAGGTCCGAAGCCGCTTCCGGCACGGCCACCCAGAAGCCTTCCGTCTCGAAAATCAGCGGGGGCGCGTCCAGCGGATATTCGCCGATGACCTCGCCGCCAGCCAGCCGTTTCTTCACGAAGCCCTTGACGGTCTCTGTGACCTTCAACCTTCCCAGCGAAAGCACCGCCGGGCCAACCTCGCGCTGTTCAAGGACTTCGAGGATCTCGGTCTCTTTGTCGGAGCGAACCTCGGTGTAATGGTCCGCGTTTACCAGGCGCACGGTTGCCTTGCGCTCGCGCGGAATAAGCGCCTCAACCTCGTAGCTTTGGCCCTGGTGAAGGTAGATGGCCCCCTGGTGGCATTCGCGAAAGGCCCTCACCTCGTCAATGGCGCCGATGATTTTGCCGGATGACGTGGCTATCGTATAGCTTTGGCCCATCGTTCTAAGATTGACTTCGCGGTGCGGGCCGCGCCTGAGCGTATGCCACCTTATTCCCTCGGCGTCGAGCACCAGCTCGCCCCTGTGTCCAAGCGATTCCAGAGCACGGCGGGCCGCCGTGCCTGGCGCGACAGCGGCGTCATCAAGAGGTTCCTCTCTCGCGGCGCAGATGAGATGCTTCTCGAGAATGACCGCATTGTCTGGATCGAGAATGATCTCCTCCATCGGGCGGTTCAACAGCGTGTCAGGATGCTGAACGAAGTACTGGTCGAGCGCGTCGGACATGGCGACTAAAAAGATGCCGGCTTCGCTCGCCCCTCTGCCGACCCTTCCCATCCGCTGGTGAAGAGAGATAAGCGAGCCCGGGTATCCGACCAGAATGCAGGCGTCCAGCCCGCCAACGTCAATGCCCACTTCCATCGCCGACGTCGAGACGACCCCCATCAACGTCCCGTCGAAAAAGCCCTGCTCGATTCGCCGCCGCTCCGAGGGAAGAAAGCCGGCCCGGTATGACGAGACCGTCCTGCGGTAATGGCCGTCGCGCTTGATGAGCCAGGAATAGATGAGTTCCGTGACCTTGCGCGCCTTCGTGAAACAGAGGGTCCGCGCGCCCTCGCGCAGAAGCTTGTCCATCAGGTCGCAAGCGAGGGTGTAAGGGCTCGCGGCCGGTTCTATCAGAAAGAGGTGGCGCCCCGGCCTGGGCGCGCCGCTTTCGCCAATGCACACGGCCTCGCGGCCCGTGAGCGCCTTGAAGAAAGCATCGCCGCGTGAAAGCGTGGCCGACGTGGCCACCCAGCGCGGGTTTGCCCGGGCCTTGTCAAGAAGCCGCTGGAACCTCCAGAAGACGTGATGAGCGTGCGCCCCGAAGATGCCCCTGTAGACGTGGGCCTCGTCAAGGACGACCATCGCCAGCTCGCTGAAAAACGGCGCCCAGTTCTCGGCGTAGGCCAGAAAGGCCAGATGGAGCATGTCGGGGTTGGTGAGAAGCAGCGGCGGCGGCGCCTTCTGAAGCTTCTTTCGTTCTGGCGCGGGAGTGTCACCGTCGTATATCGCGGCCCGAAATTCGGGAAAACCAAGGCTTTGGGCAAGCTCGTTGATCTTGCCGCACTGGTCCTGCGCCAACGCCTTGTAGGGATAAATGAAGAGGCCGCGCGCCTTCGGATCACGAAGCCAGGCATCAATGACGTAGATCTGGTAGACGAGGCTCTTGCCGCTGGCCGTTGGCGTTGATAGCAGAAGGTCTTTTCCCTCCGCCAGAGCGCATAGCCCTTCGGCCTGGTGGCTGTACAGTTCGGCGAACCCAGCGCTTCTTGCAGCCTTGGATGCAGATGCGAGGGAAGAGGCGCTCTTCGCGCCGGATTGGCGGGAAGGTCAAAGCGCGCCTTGATCGTCCGCCCCAGGTCCCTGTCGCGTTCCGGGGCTTCGAGAAACCGCTCGGGCGAGGCGAAACCCGTTGGACGCCCGCCCTTTTTTGCCATCAAAAGGGCTCTATCGGTACAACGGGTGGAGGCGCCGCCCCTGGAGAGGCTGCGGTCGCATCAACGAGTGGCGCGGCGGTTCCGCCGGAAGCCGCCGGCGTTGCCTCCAGCGGCAAACAATAGGCGGTGTAAGCGCCGAAAACGGTTATCTGCATCACGCCCTGCACCCACCACTGGGCGAGGGCAACGATGAAGCGCACGGGGAGCAAGACGAACACGACGCCCGGCAATATCGAAAACATGGCCAGAGGAAGACTGACCATCATGAAGACACCGGCGACCACGAAAGCCGCTAACATCGTCAACCCAAAGATGGCCAGTAGCTCCAGCGGCTTTGCCCTGATGAGCTTCGTCGCGGCGCGCACCGCCTCCATGGTGCGAGATTCGTTGAGCACGGCCCACGTGACGGCCACCTGATAATGAAGGCTTAACGCCATGGCGGCCAGAACGAAAACGGCCAGAAACAAGACGAACAGCCCCAGGCCGATCCAGGCCGCCGGGCTCGGTGATCCGCCGGCAAAACCATTCACCGCGAAACCGAGGGGAACCAAGACAACCAGGAGCGCGGCGAGAAGGATCGCGGAATAGAGTACGGCCAGCAGCGTCACCCGCCAGCCGTGGCGCTTAGCCTCCCTCCACCAGAGCGCTAAGGAGAAAACGCGGTAGGATGACGACGCGCCCAACTTCGGCTTGAGCGCCAGTTCCCCTGGCGGCGCCTGCCTGTGCGCTTGCGCCACGACTCCTCTAAGGCCAGCTTCGAAATAGAAGAAACCGAGCATCACGATGCTAAGCCACGCGCACAAAAGGAGCGTTACCCCCGAGAAAAACGGCCAATTTCCAAGCAACTTGCCAAGCAGCGCCTCCGGTCCCGACGCGGCCCCCATTGCGAAAAGAACGGCAGCGATGCCCGCGGGGGCGGCTATCAGAACGATCAGCAGGAAGATGGCACCAAGGTAGAGCCACGCCGTGCCGAGGTTTGAAACCGCTATCTTGTAGCCACGGATGAACATCTGGATCGGGTTCATGCGCCCTCCTTGCCCACCGCCGTTATTCTAACACAGCGCCGCCGCAATCCTCATGCGGGCATGAAGGAATGATGCACGGGGAGATCGGGGAGGCCAGCGGGGAAGGAGTCACGCGGCCCTTATCGCCCCATCAACCTATTGTTTGTCCTCCTTGCCGCATCCACTCTTCCGGCCTATAAGGCAAGACTCACGGGGATGGGACGCCAACGGGAGGGCGCGCGGCCGCTTTTTCGCGGTCCCAAGCCAGTCCTTGTAGCCCTTCCAGCCCTTGCCCCGGTATTTCTGCGAGGGGTTGGAAGGGATGTCGTCGGGCCGCCTGCCTTTTTCCGGCATTCGTCCCGCGCTGAAGCGCTGCCATTCCGTGTTGCTCTTGAGTTTCAACGAGCGGGCCCAAGCGCGAGCTTCTTTGAAGGGCTTGAAGTTCCGGTTGGCCACGGCAATCGTACCAGTTCCGATCCAGTCTCCTATACCCGCCCACCCCCGATTAGCATAGATCCTTTCAGGCGAGGCGGGAATTCCCGCCGGTTTGGCGTCTTTCCCAGGGAAGCATCCTTTCGCGTAGGCGAGCCATTCGGCTTGGCTGCGAAGGCCCAAGGTGCGGACGAAAGCGCGAGCCCTTCGGAAGGGCCAGTACTTGCGATTCTTGGTCGCAATGATCCCCGTTCCCAGCCAGTCACCCCAGCCCCGCCAACCCTTGCCCCGGTATACGAACCATGGGGCTGACGGGACATCGAGAGGGCGCGTCCCCTTCTCCGGCAGATCTCCGCGGCTCCACCGGAACCATTCGGTGCTTCCTCCAAGGTTTAGTGCATGTACAAAAGAGCGCGCTTCACTAAAAGTCCGGTACCGCCGGTTCTTGGGGGCGATCGTCCCGGTTCCCAGCCAGTCACCCCAGCCCTGCCACCGGCCGGTGTACACCCTCGCAGGAGTGGCAGGAATCCTCTCCGGCTTCAGCCCCTTCCGGCGCACCAAAGACCCCCTGCAGTAAGCTCCCCATTCGGCCTTTCCCCTGAGCCCCAAATCATGCACGAAGTCACGAGCCTCGGCAAAAGGCATCCACACCCGCGGATAGAACGCCCACTTTTTCCCTCTCCGGCGGTTTCTCTTCTTGGGACCGTGTCCCATAACCATGGCCAGCCTCCCACGTGCCGAGCTTTCATTTTACCGCATTACCAGGCGTCCAGCAGCCACCGCACTCCACAAGGCTAGGCTTTGCTTGCCGGGTTGAAGCTTATTATAGGCGTTACGTTGACCTGTTCTGGCCACTTTCATTGCTGTCCAAAATAATTTTCCGCGCGACCGTGAATGTAGTAATGACGGCGCTTTTAGCTTAGCAAACCACATATCCATTCTCCCCTGAAGGCGAAAAAGAAGGAACCTTTCAGCACCGCCTCGCGTGAAAAGACCGAGGCGGTGTCGCCTCGGTGGGAGCCGAAGGGGGGCTTCGCGCCCGCTGACGGAATCGCACCGAATCCCCCTGCCGCAATTATAACGCGAAAGCGGCGGGAAGGGCGTTACGAGTCTTGTCTCGCAACGATGCTCCTGCGAATCCTTCATGAGTCACGGATCACCAGTCACGAGCCATAACCTCCCCGCGCCGGTCTTCGCCGG
>JBBIMN010000045.1:0-3186 GCA_037444385.1 Acidobacteriota bacterium
ATAATGCACCGGGGAGCGCTCGATGTTGGTTCGGGCTCATTTTCCGCTGGCCTTAAGTATGGCGGTGAATTTCTGGCGGAACTTGGCGAGCTTCGGCGAAATCACGAACTGGCAGTAAGGCTCATGGCCGTGGAGCGCGTAGTAGTCCTGGTGGTAATCCTCGGCCTTGTAAAAGGCGGCGAATGGGACTACCTCCGTCACCAATGGCTTTGAGTAGAGCTTTTCAGCCGATATTTCTTTCATGACGGCCAGCGCTGTTCGTTTTTGGGCTTCATCGCGGTAGAAGATTACCGACCGGTATTGAGTCCCGACGTCCGGCCCATGGCGGTTGAGCGTTGTGGGATCGTGGACGGAGAAAAAGACCGTCAGGATTTCTTTCAGAGAAATCAGCCTCGGATCAAACGTCACCTGGGCCACCTCCGCATGGCCGGTTCGGCCGGTGCAAACCTCACGGTACGAGGGGTTCTTCACCTCTCCGCCCGAGTAACCGGACTCAACCTTTACTACGCCTCTAAGCTCGCTGTAAACCGCCTCAACGCACCAGAAACAGCCGCCTCCAAGGGTTATGGTTTCCAATTCGCTCATGGTTTCCTTTCGCACGGAGCCTGTTTGGGGCGCGGAAGGTCCAGCCGCGCCGGCCAGGAGGCCCACAATAATAAGCATCACAGCAAGCGCCGTTTTCCGCATGGCCACACCTCTACTGCAAAACGCGGCCATGAGGACTTTTATTTTCACCTGGCTGGGGACTCGAATCCCCAGCGAGCGTCGTGCCTCTCCCGATTGTGTTGGATTAACCCGCCGCCGGAAGTTTCTGATGGTGCCGAAGGGGGGACTCGAACCCCCACGCCCTTTCGGGCACTACCCCCTCAAGATAGCGTGTCTGCCAGTTCCACCACTTCGGCACTTAAACGAAGCTTTACTACTTGGCGGGTTTAGGCGCCGGAGTCGCTGGAGGCGCCGGAGCCGCCGGGACTTTCTCTGCTGGTTGCGCCGGAACGGCTTTCTTTTCTGGCGCGGCCGGTGTCTGCACCTGCTGGAGGTTCCTCTCAAGAATGTTGCGCTGCTTCATGTTGGTGGCGATGACCAGAATAATGGACAGAAGCATGAAAAGTACCGCCAGCGTGGTGGTCACGCGCTGCAACACCGTGGCGGAACCGCGGGCGCCAAAAGCGGTTTGAGAAGAGGCGCCGCCAAAAGCCGAAGCCAAATCACCACCCTCGCCTGGCTGCAAAAGAATGATCCCGATAAGCAGCAAGCAGTCAAGAACATAGATAATCCAAAGGAGCGTAAGCATCCAGCCTCCTCACGCCATTCTGGCGCGCCTGCATACAATAGCGCAAAACCACGCTCCGGTCAAGTGGTGTTGGCCAGGCGGTGTTAGCAGGCGGCTGGCCAAGGGGCGCATTAGACGTGGTAAACTTCTAAACATTGGAGGTGGCTGCGTGAGGCCGGTCGTTCTTTTTTTGCTGCTGCTTATGGTTCTCGCCGTTTCAGCATGGCCGGCGGAGCCTCCTCCCGCCAATGCACCTCCATTCCCGCTCGAAAATGTCGTGCCTGGACTGACAGGCACGGGCTATACCGTGCTCAAGGGTGACAAGGTCACCTCGTTCAAGGCGGAGGTGCAGGGAATAGTCCAGCAGGATACGGCGCGCGGGCCGATTATCGTCTGCGAGCTTTCCGGCGAAGGGCTCGAACAAATGGGCGTCTTGGCGGCGATGAGCGGGAGCCCGGTATACGTGGAAGGCAAACTGTTGGGCGCCGTTGCCTACGCGTGGCCATTTTCCAAAAAATCCCTTTGCGGCGTGACACCGGCGGCCCAGCTACTGTCCCTATTTAGGAACGGAGCAGGCATGGGCGCGGCGGCCGCGAACGAGCCGTTCCGCCAAGTGGCTCTGGCGGATTTTCTTTCCGGCCTTGGCGGAAAGCGTTCGGCGTCTCTCCTCGCCGGCGTGGGTTCTGGTTCCGGCAGCGGCCCTCTTGGCAGCCTTGCGTCGGCGGGGTTTCAGTGGGCGCTTGCCCAGCCCGCTCCAGCGGCCGGAAGCCAGGTGAACAGGCCTCCGCCCCCAGGCCCGGGTTCTCTCATCGGCGTTCAACTGGTGAGCGGCGATGTCGAGTTCGCGGCCTTTGGGACGGTCGCCTGTTCCGACGGAGAACGCTTCGTCGCCTTTGGCCACCCATTCATGCGCTTGGGCGCGGTTGACCTGCCGGTGGTCAGCGCCAGCGTAGCGGCGCTTGTCCCAAGCCTCGAAAAGGGAATGAAGCTCTGCTCGTCTGGAGCGCCGGCAGGAGAGATCTATCTTGACGCGGGGCCGGGCGTCGCGGGATGCTGGGGAAAGCCGGCCGATACGTTGCCTGTCGAAGTCAGGTTCGAAGGGACGCAATCTCCGCCGCGCACCTTCCATTTCGCCCTGGCCAGGCAAAGGTTTTTAACGGCGGCGCTACTTGAAGGCGCGCTCGGCGTCGCGCAAAACTCGATGGAGGGCGTTGCCGCCCCGAAAACCGCCACGTTGCGATTCAGCGCCTCCATGGCCGAGGGGCGCTCTTTGTCCATGAGCCCTTTATCATTTTCCGGGCCGGCGCCATTCGCGGCGATGAACGATTTCGCCGGCGGCATTCTGGACCTTCTCATAAACAACAACTACGAGTCTTTGCCGGTGCGGGAGTTGCGCCTGGAGATCAATGTCAGCCCCGGTCTTTCCGGTGGAGTTCCGCAGACCGCGTGGCTGGAACCGAACCCCGTTCGCAGGGGCGAACCGGCGCTTCTTCGCGTTGCCTTTCAGCCCGAGATGGGTTTCGCGAAAAACCTGGAGGCCGCCTTGAAGACGGAAGCTTGGCCAGAGGGAAATCTAACGCTCTGGGTGGGAGACGTCTTCACGCTGTGGCGGAAGTTAATGGGAACGGAGGGCGTGACGCCAGCCACCGGCGGAGAAATTCTTCGGTACTTGCGGGAGATCCCTGCCAACGACCGGCTCTACGCCGCGGTGCTCGTTCCTTCGGAAGCCAAGGTCTTTCAGAGCAGGAGGCTTGACGACCCTCCGCCGTCGCTGTCGCCGCTGTTGGGAGCGGATGGCCCCAAAACGGCGGCATCTCCTTCGCCGTACCGCCTGGTTGAGATCCAGCCTGGCCCTGAAACTGGACCGGCGGAAGGTCTTCTGGAAATGTCCGTGCGCGTTCAAGCAAAGAACC
>JBBIMN010000045.1:3196-11414 GCA_037444385.1 Acidobacteriota bacterium
TGAGGTGGTCATGAGAAGAAGCGTTGCATTGGCTTTAATTTTCACAGCCGCGTTGCTGGAGAGCGCTGTTCTGGCGGCAAGAACCAAGACCGCCCTTTCGGCCTCTCAGGATTTGTGGCGCGGCGTTCCTTCAGGCGCGCGCGTCAGCGAAGAGGGCATTATCTCCCAAGGCCCGTCTTTCGCCAAAACGGCCGGCCTTTCCGGAACGCCTCTCTGCGCGCTGGTTTTGAATGAGGCCGTTTTTGTGGGCACCGGGCCGTCGGGCGACCTCCTTGGCGTTGAGTCCGGCCGGGCGAAGGTGCTCCACCATTTCGCGGAGCCGCTCGTCACGGCACTGGCTCCGGGCCCCGATGGCGCCTTGCTTGTTGGAACGTCCGGCCCCGCGAAGGTTTACAAGGCCGGTGCTTCGGACGGAGAGGCGGCGCTGGTGGCGGAGATTCCCGCCCAATACGTGTGGGCGCTCCTGAGTACGCGTGACGGCCTGATCGCCGCCTCCGGCGTGCCTGGAAAGTTGTGGCGCATAGTTCCAGGGAAAGCGCCGGAGCAGATCGCGGATTTCAATGTCGTCCATGCCCGCTGCCTGCTTCAAGACGGAGAGGACCTCTGGGCCGGCACCGCGTCCCCAGCAGCGCTCTACCGCGTCGCAAAAGATGGCCGGACAACTCTTGTGGCGGCGCTTCCGCAGGAGGAGGTGGCCGGTTTGGCCTTGGACGGCAAGGCGCTCTTGCTGGCGGCGAACGAGAAGGCCGAAAGCTCGGCGGCAGGCCCCTCCAAGGAACAGCCTTCGGCCAATCCGGCCTCTTCCGAAACGAAAGGCGCGGTTATCTACCGGCTTGAAAAAGATTCCACCCTCGTCCCGGTTCGCGCCCTTCCCTCCACGGTGCTGTCCACGGCCTTCGGCCCTCAGGGAGCGTACGCCGGAACGCGCGATGGGGCGTTGGTGGAAGCGGCGTCCGGAAAGCTTTCGCTGATTGCACGATGGCCCAAGGATCCGGTTTCTTGCATACTCACCGGCCCGTCATCCACGCTCGTCATGACATCGAACCCTGGAGCGCTGTGGACCCTTTCCGCGAAACCGGGCGCCGGTGGAGCAATCTACACCGCGCCGGTTCTCGACGCCACGGCGCCAGCGCGGCCAGGCGCCCTTCAGGGTTTTGGAAAAGGCCCCGCCGAGCTTTTTCTTCGCGCTGGCAACAGCGCCGACCCCGGCGCCTTTTGGAGCGGCTTCGTTCCAGCGGACGAGGCCGCCCGACTTCCGCCCAGCCGTTACTTCCAGTGGCGCGTCGTCCTCGGCTCGCCGCAGACGGAGCTTCGGGGCGCCAGCTTCGCTTACCGGGCCGTAAACAGGCCTCCCGTTTTTGACGAAGTCCGCGTGGGGCCGCCGGGCGAGATTTCAGTCAAGAACCAGAGCCAGCTCGGCGAACGGCTCGTGCAGGAGCTTCACGAAAAAGACCGCCCATTCCCGTCACTAGCCATGTCCAAGCCTTCCGATTCCGCCCCGCAGGCCTACTACCTTTACGGCTTTCGCATGATCTCGTGGAAAGTTTCGGACCCGGACGGAGATGACGTGAGGGTGGACATCCGGCTCAGGCCGGAAGGCTCCTCCGGCTGGATAACGATTGCCGAGGGGATATCAGATCCTTTCTACGTTTTCGAGACGCGGGCGCTGCCTGACGGCCGGTACGAAGCGGAACTTTCCGCCAGCGACGATCTCTCGAACCCGGAGGGCGAGGCGATGACCACGCGGAAGGTCCTGCCTGTATTCGAGGTTGACAACACGCCGCCTCGATTGGCTGAAAAGAGCAGGAGCGGAAACTTCCTCGAACTGGAGGCGTCCGACGAAACCGCCATTGAAGCGGCGCGATCGAGCATTGACGGCGGCCCATGGAAACCTTTGGAAATGGATGGCCCCATAGGAGCCAAGCGCGTTCTGCTTCGCGTTCCTCTTCCGCCCGGCGGACGCCACTTTTTGGCGGTCGAGGTGGTTGATCCCTACGAAAACAGCGCCGTCAAAGGCTTCCTCGTCCCGTGAAGACGTTCGTTTCCCGCCAAAGATCGCCCGGAGACGCCGCGCTCCGCAACCTTAAGACGTTTATTTTTGCCGCCCTGACTGTTGTTGTGGCGCCAGCGTTGGCCTCGCTGCCGGACAGGCTTGAGCAAGAGGCCGCGGACGCAAAGTCGCGCCTCTGTTCTCTTTACGCCATTGATCCCGGTAGTTACGCGAAGCCCGTGGACATTAGTGTAGTCGCGAACCGGTCCGATGTCACGGCGCCGTGGGCTGACCTCCCTTCGTACGCCGCCGGCGCCGCGCAGCCCTACACCGGACGAATCATAATCATTCTGGGCCGCACCGGGCCGTACCCGTTTGGCGACGAGATGCAGACACTGCGCCACGAGCTTTCGCACGTCCTTCTATACAGAAGCCTGGGCTACGCGCCGCCCAGGTGGTTCGACGAAGGGCTTGCCATGCGCGCGGCGGGGGAGTGGGGATGGAGCGACGAGTGGTACGCCACGCTTGCTTTGCCGAGGGTGGCTTCCGGGCGCTGGAACCTCTCCAAGGTTGACCAGGATTTCGCCGGCGGTGAAAGCGCGGTAAGAGGCTCGTACGCGCTGGCGCGCGGGTTCGTGCGCGATCTTTTTCCGGACGACGCCTCGGTGCGCGGCTTCGTCATCGCCGCTCGCCAGGCCGGATCGGTGGAAGCCGCCTTCAGGCGGAGGTTCGGCATAAGCCCTGACAGGGCCTTCAGCGAGTGGGCCAAGCACCTTCCGTGGTGGGCAGAGGTCTTCGCCATGTTCACCGGGCCTGGAGCGATCTGGGGCGCCGTCACCGCTCTTTTTCTTCTGGCCGTCCTCGTGGCATTCAGGAGGCGGCTGCGATGGCGCCGCCGCTGGGAGGAGGAAGAAGGCGAGGAGAAGTTCTAAATTTTCAATTTTGAATTCTATGCAGCGCGCCGCTTGTCTTCGCGCGCTGGATGCGGGTGGGGGGCCGAGGGAGGCCAAGCGCGGCGGCATCCCCCGGAAGATGGGAAAGCAGAAATACCGCGCCTTACTCCCGGCTCCTAATCTTCGCCCTCCACCACTCTCACGACCAGCCGATCTTGTATTCGTTCTCGGCGATGACGCGGCCTAAGCTGTAGCAAAATACGAGCGTGAAGTAAACATCAAAGAAGGGGTAAATTATCCCGCCTATCAACCCGGCCTTCCCTAGAATAATCCTAAGAACGACGTTGAATATGAAAAGGGCCATCCAGAATAGGGCGGCGAAAAGGTAGGGCGTTCCTATGCGTGCCATGATCTTGATAATCAAGATCGGGTTGAGAGCGGGCAGAACCGTATCGAAGACCGCCACTATGGCGACACAGAGCGGAAGGTAAAAAAGATAGACGAAGAAGAAGAGCGCTATCACAATGCCTACCGGCCCCAGAAGCAGTGGCGCAAGGCTCGGTTTTTCGCCGGGGCCCTCCGTAGCAAGAAGGGCCTGAATAGGAGCCATCAAAATACAGGCTGTAATGAATACCGGCAGCAGCGAAATGGCCGTCACCAAAACCACCTTCACAAACCCCGTCATCATTTCGATGATGTCCGCGACGTCGGGCCAGCCAGGAAAATTATATGATCCGCCGGCGACTTCACGGACCACCTGAAGATAGAACACCCACTGAAAGACGGTGAGAATCAAGAACGGTATGAGCCCCGCTATCGGAATGGCGCCGGCAAAATGCTTGACGATCTGCAACAGAACCATGACGCCGAAATATACAAGGGCGTCTCCAGTGACTGGCGACAACAGGACCTTCGGCAGGTCCTTGTAAAAAGGCGTCCATCTGACGCGTTTCGGCAGGAGGGACGTGGCGCCTCCGCAAATCGCGCAAACCATGAGCGGTTTGATCTGCCCTTCAATCCGCTTCTGCACGGCGCACTTCACGCACAGATACCTGCGGCATTCCACGCAAGTGCGGGTGGGCGGCTCATCGGGATGCATGTGGCAGTGGTCAATGTCTCCAAGCGGCTCTGGCGCGCCGGGGCCGTTCTCGCCCGGCTCCCCGGGCTCCGTGGCCTTCGCCTGGGAGGGCGCGGTGGTGTCTGAAGATTGAGGCTGGGCCTGCTTTCCATCCAGTTCCACGCTCCCGTCGGCCTTCAGGCGGAGACGGGCTTGGCACCCAGAGCACTTGCCGCGAGCGCCCTCGGGAGCAAGCTTGGTTTTGGGGACCTTCATCTCCTTGCCGCAGAATGGGCAGAGAAAAAGGAGAACGCCTTCCGCCTTGGCCGCCTTCGGCGGTGGAGGCGGCGCGGCCGTAACGCCCCAGGCTCCCTCGGGTGCCTGAGCGCGGCCGTCGGGAAAGAGGGTGAAGCTCATGACGCACATGCGGCAAATTACTTCCATTCCGGCTGCGGGGACGCCACTGCTTTGGCGCTCGTGAGGTGCGCCGCAGAATGGGCAGGCGAATTGGACAAGCCGCCCGTTCTCTGGCGCGGTCTCCTTGGCCGCTGGCGGCTGCGCCTTCGCCACGGGTGGGGGCACGGAGTCGTCTTCGCCCGCCTCCTCCGTGCGCCCTTCCGGGTAGAGGCGAAAGAGCTGAACGCACGTTCCGCAAGCCGCTATGATTCCTTCCGGGGCAATTCCATTGAGCGTGCGATCGCCCGCCGCGCCGCAGTAAGGGCAGCGAAACTGAACCATTGCTGGCGCCGCTTCATCATCGCGGTTCTTTTCAGGCGCCGGCGGCGCAGGCGCGGCTGGAGCGGAGGGACTGGCCTGAGGTGCTTGTACAGGCGCGGCGGAGGAGACAACCGTTGACTCAATTGCCTTGGCGGGAGGTTCCTTGGCGGTTGGCGGCGTCTCGACATGGCCGTCCCCAAAGACCATCAGGGCTGCGGCGCAGCCGTGGCAACTGCCACGGATTCCCGATGGGGGAACACGAGATCCGTCTATCTTGTGAGCGAAACCGCAAGCCGGGCAGCGGAAGATCAGTTCGGCCATGCCCTCTCCATCCCGCCATTACTCTACCACGCCGGAGGCCCAATTTGAATAGCTCTTCATACCCGTTCAAGAGAACTCCGGTGGATCGTTGAAAGGTCACGCCCTTCCGAAGGAGGGCGCGTCCCGGCGTCCGCTCCTTCGCAATTCGCGAACGAACGTCCTTCCCAAGAACGCTTCGAGACGGCTCGGATGCGGCTTCGTGCTGGCGCTTTGCGGCGGCGCGCATCGGCCGAAACAACCACGCGGATTATTGTTATACAGCGCGCCGCTCGTCTTTGCGCGCCGGATGCGGGTGGGGAACCGGGGGAGGCCAAGCGCGGTGGCGTCCCCCGGCAGACAGCGGTGATAGTTCCCTCCTTTTCCCGGCCCGGTTCGCGAATGGTGGGAAGAAAGCAGACCATTTGAGCGTTAATCAAAGCAGAGGAGGATCCGATGAAGAAGATGCAGAACCCTTTCTTGGCGAGCTTGCTGGTCTTTGGCGCGGTAGCCGCTCTGGCCCAAACGCCGGCCAGGCTGGCGGTCTTGAAGATTGACCCCGTACACTCCGTGGTCGAGTTCAGCATTCGCCACCTCGTATCCAAGGTCACGGGCAACTTCACTGGGTTTTCGGGGACGATCACCGTTCCCGACCAAGCCAAACCGGAGCTTTCCTCCGTCAGTTTCACCATCGAGGCCGCCTCGATTGACACCCGCATCGCCCAAAGGGACACCCATCTTCGCTCCCCTGACTTTTTCGACGTGGCTAAATACCCCGACATCACATTCGCCAGCACCAAGATCGTCTCGAAAGGCGACAACCTATACGACGTGACCGGATCATTCACCATGCACGGCGTGACCAAGGCAATCACCCTGCCGGTAGCCTACAACGGCAGCGTCAAAGACCCGTGGGGCCACGAGCGCGCCGGCTTCTCGCTCAAGACCACCCTCAACCGCAAGGATTACGCAATAGTCTGGAACAAGACTCTTGACCAGGGCGGCCTCATGCTCGGCGACGACGTGGAGATCTCCATCGAGATAGAAGCCGTAGTGAGCTGAGGAGCGGTAGAGACGGTATGAGATACGTGTGATAGGCGAGGGATGAGCGAGGCATCTCCAGATGCCGGCGCGGCTACGAGGGACGCAATTCAGAAACGGCCTAATATGAAGATCGCTCCTACGGGCGTCCCTCCCGCTCAACAATGAGGTAGTCCGGCGAAGAGCTAAGTGCACAGTTTCGGAAATACGGTGACGCACCGAGGGCGCCCCTGCGCGATCGGGCTACCAGCCGGCCAGCCCCTGTCACCACTTCCTTTCCGTGGCGGGGGAGCAGCCCGTGATCTGGGCCGACTCGTGCTCGACGGGCTCGAAGGCGGACATTATCGCCACGCGGCCCGGACCGTGGAGCCGCAGCCAGATGTACCGCTGCGTCCATCCGCTGAAGAAACTGTAGCTCTGGCTCGGGTGCTCGAAGTGCATCTGCATCTGCACCGAGGCGTCCTTGAAGAGAAGCGCCGTCGGCTTGATCAGGATGGTCTGCCCCGGCTGAAGCGTTCGCACGAAGACGTTGCCGGAAGCGTGGATCATGAGGAGCCCCGGGGCTTCCGGCGAGGAGAAACGGTCCATGAGCATGCCGAGGGGATAGACGGTCTCGGTCTTGGTCTCGTCGCCCTCGCGTATCCGCACCTTATACCAGACGTTCGTGGAGAACCAGTCGTAGGCGACCGAGTGAGTGGCGAGGACGAAGAGGTGCTCCCTCACGTCAATCGTCTCGCCCCTTTGGAGCGGCATGGCGAGAAGCTCGCCGGGCGCGTCGCGCGAGAAGGCTATGCGTCCGGGGCCTTCGGCCTGGGTCATGACGATGGGCATTCCCGCCAGCATTCGTTTGAAAGCGCCCTTCAGCGACATGGCGCTGATCTTGACGTTTGGCTCCATCCATAGGAGGACATGGTGGGCGAAATAGACGCCGTCTCCTTGCGCGAGCCGCACGTCGGCCACCGGAACGTACGTTCCCTCTATCTGGCAGGAAGACTTGCCGAAATCGAAGCGGGCCATGTCCTTCTGGCCGGCCACCTTGGCCCAGGCGGCGGGGGAGACGATGTGTCTCACGTCAATGGGGGAGCCGCAGCTCGGGCAGGACAGAGCTGAACCGTCGCTCACGGCGCCGCAGTAGGGGCAAGTGTAGGTGCGGCCGGCGGAGGTGTCCGTAGTTTGTCCGTTCATCTTCGCACCTCAATCCCCGGTGTGGTGGTGCACGTACATTGACTGGATGCCGATGCGTCCCGGCCCCGTCATTTTCGCGAGGCTCATTCCGAAGCCGCCGAAAAAGCCCGACGTGAGCTGCTGGCGCTGCACTTCGAGCGTAACGGTGGAATCCTTGTAGAGAAAAGCGCCCGGCTCAACGAGGATGCTCTCGCCCTGCTTGAGCGTGCGCTCAAAGACGTTGCCGTAGCCGTGAAGAATCAGGAGCCCCTGCGCCTGCTGGGTCACGAAGCGGTCCATGAACATCCCCTGCCCGCCGAAGAGAATATTGTAGAGCCCCTTGATGTGCACGAAGGAGTAGCCTACCGAGTATGAGGCAAGCAGGAAGGCGTGCTCGCGCACGTCAAGCTCCATTCCAGGATGAAGCGGCAGGACGACGAGTTCGCCGGTGGCGTCTCTTGAGAACGCGATGCGCCCCGGCCCTGTGGCCACGCTAACGATGAAGGGCATCCCGGCCAGAAGCCGCTTGAACCCGCCCTGAAGCTGCAATGTCGTAAGCGGAACCGACTCCTCCTTCCAGAGCATGACGTGGTGCTCGAAGTAGACGGCGTCGCCCTGGTGGAGTGAGATTTCAGCCACTGGAACGATCTCGCCCTCCGCCTGGCAGGTGCTCTGGCCGAAGTGGATTTCGGTCATGTCCTTGAGGCGAGGCGCCTCGCGCCATCCCGATTCGCTGACGAGGTTGCGCACGTCTAAAGGCGCGCCGCAGAGGCGGCAGCTCAGCGCCGTCTTCTCGTTCTGCCCCTGGCACCACTGGCATTGAATCCGCTCCACCGGACCCGCGGCCCCGGCCGGCGGTGTGCTTTGAGTACCGTCGCTCATGCCATGCCTCCTTGCGCTTCCAAAACGCGGCGCTTAATCCAAGGTTCCAAGAGACGAATCTATTATTCGCCATCAGCTTTGTCAAGCGCGCGAACCACCATCCCGTGGTTGGAGCCATGGGCGCCGCAGCGGGATGGTAAGAGCCGCCGCGCCGGAGAGGTTCTTTCCCGAGCCGGG
>JBBIMN010000046.1:0-1934 GCA_037444385.1 Acidobacteriota bacterium
TCCATTTGTCCGGCTGAGAAGAACATAGGGATCCCACCACGAATAATGGCGCCTTTCTTTCATATCCTGCGTTCACACCTGTCCAAAATAGCCTTTTCAGGGGCACGGCGCAGGCCGCATTCCGAAGCGAAGCGAGGAACCTCACCCGTTCCCCAGCGCCCCCTCGCCTGCGCCGGTCCGCCGCACGAAGTGCGGCCGTCCCGGCGCCGTTGGGCCAGGTTCAAGGAACGCGAGCCGGTCGCACCGGAGGCGTATCTTTATACGTTGAGGATGCGAACCGGCGAGCAGTGACGCAGAAGATGGTCCGACGCCGCCGGCGTCCCCCAAGGGGGGTGGGGGGGTGCGCAGATCAAGGCCGATGGGCGGCCAAGGAACTTGGCCAGAAGCGCTGAACGAGACGGGGAGAAGCGTCAAGCGGATTTGAAGAATAGATGAACGCTTCGAGACGGCTCGGAAGCGGGCTCGTGCCTGAACGAAGTGAAGGCGCCCATCGGCCTTGCGCCGACGCCGTCAGCGCGTTAGAATGACAGACGGAGATGGCGTTCTCCCATAACCGCCGAAAGGCTGATGACGCCTCAACCTAAATGAGGCATGGCGATGGCGCTTTCAGCAACGCTTCTGAAGAAAACCGCGGAAGATCTAATAGCCCTTGCCGCCGAACATGGCGAGGGGTTGCTTGATGAAGGGGTGCTTCGCCTGCCGGAGCGCCTCGAAAAGGGCCGCCTAACTCTCGCGGTCCTCGGCCAGTTCAAGCGTGGCAAGTCAACGCTCATCAACGCGCTTCTTGGCGCTCCCGTCCTGCCGTCGTCAGTGCTGCCGCTCACGAGCGTCGTCACCTCCGTTCGATACGGCGCAGAGGCAAAACTTCTCCTGCATTTTCAGGACGGGCGCGAGCGCGAGGCGCCCGTTGCAGATCTGGCAAGCTACGTGACCGAGGAGCAAAATCCCAGGAATGCAAAGGGCGTCGCGTGGGCCAGGGTTGACTGGCCGTCTCAGTTTCTGAAAAGGCCGGTGCGAATAGTTGACACGCCCGGCGTCGGTTCGGTTTACGACCACAACACCGAAACGTCGGAGGCTTTTCTTGGCCAGCTTGACGCGGTCGTCTTCGTGCTCGGGGTTGACCCGGTGCTTACGCAAACCGAGATCGAGTGGCTTACGAAGGTGAAAGATCGCGCCGAGCGCTTCTTTTTCGTCCTCAACAAGACCGATCAGCTCATGCCCGGTGAAGTCGAGAAGGTCCTTGCTTTCACGCGCGCCATAATCCGTGATCTCTGGGGCCGTGAGGGGCGCGTCTTCCCGCTTTCGGCCAGAGTGGCGTTGGAGAATGACGCCGATCCTGCCTTCGCCACCTTTCGCCGCGAGCTGGAGGAGTTCCTGGATCGAGAGGGCGCGGATACTTTGCTCAAATCATCACGGCGCAAGCTTGAGGACGGAGTGAAAGGGCTCATCGCCGTCCTGGTGATGGAGCGCGAAGCGGCGGGACGGCCCGAAGAGGAGCTTCGAGGCCGGCTTTCGAGCCTCAAGGACGAAGAGGAGGCGCTTGACCTTGAGCGCTCCCGCGGATATTGGGTTTTGGAACAGGCGCAAGGGAAAGTATTGAAGGCCGTTAAAGCGCGCCTCGATGAAGCGTGGGAGGAGAGGCGAGAATCGGTCAAGGCCGAAATGTCGCGGGCGTGGGATGAAGCGGGGACGGTCGGCAAGGGCCGGGCCGCGATGGTCGGCACGCTGCAAGAGAGGCTTGAAGAGATGTTCGCGCCGCTGTGCGTTGGGGCGGAAGCCGCCGCCGAGGAAGGCTTTCAAAAGGCCGCGGGCTATTTGACCAAGGAATACCAGGCGCTTTTGGACAGGCTCCTTAAGACGGCGGGGGAGTGGTTTCATCTTAACATCCCAACGGTGATGCTCGAAGTTCCGCCTCCGCCGCGCAGCCGATTCTA
>JBBIMN010000046.1:1944-11318 GCA_037444385.1 Acidobacteriota bacterium
ACGTCCGCGTCCCGGCTGAACTGGCCGGGTTGTCCACGGCGGGCGGCTCGGTCATAAACCTTCTGCCCGCGCGCTGGGGCGGGGCCTTTGCGCGACAGCGCTTGATGAAACAGTTTGAGCTTTTCCACGCCATGCAGCGCGACAGGCTTCTTTCAGACCTCGCTGAGCGGATGCAGGAGCAAGGAGGAGACGTCGTCACGGAGCTTCAATCCGCCATGATAACCGTCCTTTCCAGATTGAGAGAAACCATAGAGAGGGGACTGGTGCTTCATGCCAGAAGCGAAGCCGAGAAAGAGACGGCTATGGCAAAACTTGCCAACGACGAGGCGAAGGCGGATGCACTGCTTACGCGAATTGGCGCGGAGGGGACGGAAGAGACAATCTGTTAGGCTGAAGGCTGTTCCTAATCTCTACAGCGAAAAATACCAGTTCTTCTTTTGGAGGAAGAGGGCGATGGCGCTCAGAACGCCGGCGAGGGCCGTGGCCTGTGCGATCGTGAGCCACCATGGCGCTTCCGCGTACCACCAGGGAACGACCGGCAGGACGAAAACTCCGAGCAGAAAGAAGTGCAGGATGTAGAGCAGGAGGGGATTTCGTCCCCACGCCGAAAGGACCGAGGAGCGGAACCGCGGCCGCTCGGAAGCGAAATCGAATCCCGCGAAAACCAGAGCGCTCGCGCCGAGGCTGACAAGAACGTAGCTTGCGGAGACGCGCTCCTTGCTGATGGGCACCCACGGCGCCATGGCCGCGCCCGCCGCCATGCACGCCGCGCCCGCAAGCGGGAAGAGCCAGCGGCGCTTGCCTCCCGCGTGATAGAGGCCGGCCAGCGCCGTGCCCAGGATGAGCATGGCCCCCCACGAAAGCGCGCCGCGTATGCCCCCGTGGGACGCGCCGCGCACGTTCTCCAGCCAATAGTTGTCCAGCAGGTATTGGTATGTTCCCAGCATGGCCAGGCCCAGCAGACACCTCCAAATGGGCTTGAATGCGATCACCGCCAGCGTCACGAGGCCCGCCGCGCCGATCGCCTGAAGCACGCCCCACGGTTCTCCCCAGCTAGTGTCTTCCACCGGCACCCAGATGGTGGTCATGATGAATCCGATCCCGGCGATGGCCATGTACCGCTCGAAGAAGTGCTCCGCCGCGCGCGTCGCGCCTTCGCGCTGCAGGCGGCGCCGCCACGAAAGGGGATAAGCCAGCGCGATGGCGAAGATGAAGAAGGGCGCGACGAGATCAACGGCCGTGAGCCCCACGTCGCGAGCGTGCTTCATCCAGGCCGGCAGTCCGGCTACGCCCATGAGGAAGTTGGAGAGGATCATGAGGAGGATCGCGAAGCCGCGAAATTGGTCTATCGGAACGAGGCGCGTGCTCTTATCCATCTCCATTCCCATTCAACCCGCCGCCCGTCCGCGCCGCCTCGATTAGCTGGCCGATGGGCTGTCACTTTGGAGGAAGCTCAAATGTCAAGGAAGCAGATGCAGTCACCCGAAGGCCATGCGGGCCGGCTGCAACATAGTGTCATATCGGGACACGATACCTGTTTCGTGTTGTTGCCCTTTGCTCCTTCACGGCAAGTACGATCCCTACAGTTTTTGTCCGCACTTGGGGCAGAAGGAGGAGTCTGGGTCGGTGATCTGGGCGGCGCACTTGGGGCAAACGCCTGGAGCGGCGGGCTTCACGTTGTCCGCCATGCCGTCCTTCATCTCCTGTTTGAAATTCTTGATGGTCTTGCCCATCGCGGCGCCTAGCTGGGGCAGCTTCGCGGCGCCGAAAAGCAGAAGGACGATGATGAGGATGACGATCAGTTCCGGCGTGCCTAGCGAACCGAAGAGGGCAAGGGCTGGCGTGGCGTGCATTTGTTCTCCTTTAACGGACGATAAGCCGTCTGCGTTTCAATTTTCCGACTTTGAGGATGTGCTCTCCGGGCCGGCTCTGGTCGAAGGCGGCGTTGAAGTCGGTGATCTTCTCGCCGTCGAGCGTGACGCCCCCCTGCTGCATGAGCCGCTTGGCTTCGCTGGCGGATGGCGTCATGCCGAGTTGTACGAGCAGCTTGTAATAGAGCACCAGCCCGGCCTGAACATGCAAGGCGCTCTCTTCAATCTCTTCCGGGTTCTCGCGGCGCGTGAAAACCCGCTCGAAATGTTCGCGCGCGGCCGCGGAGGCGGCTTCGCCGTGGTAATAGCGCACGAGCGTCGCGGCCAGCGATTTCTTCGCCGCCATTGGATGAATGGCGCCAGAAGTGACGTCGGCCTTCATGCGTTCAAGGTCAGCGGGGGGGAGGTCCGTGCACAGAAGCCAGTAGCGCCACATCATGTCGTCGCTGAGGCTCATCACCTTCCCGAAGATGTCCTTCGGGTTCTCGCTGATGCCGATGTAGTTGCCGAGCGACTTGGACATTTTTTCCACGCCGTCGGTGCCTTCGAGAAGGGGCATAGTCAGAACGACCTGTTCCTCCAAGCCGTATTCGCGAAGAATGTCGCGGCCCACCAGAAGATTGAAGAACTGGTCGGAACCGCCGAGCTCAACGTCGGCCTTGAGCGCCACCGAGTCGTAGGCCTTCGAGCATCCTGGCCACCGTGTACTTGCCGGCGAGCCGTATGAAGCCCTCGGCTCCAAGGGCCGAAAGCCACTCCGAGTTGAAGCGCACCTGGGTCTTCTCCGGGTCCAGAATCTTGAAGACCTGCTTCTTGTAGGTCTCGGAGTTGGCGAGAACCTGTTCCCTCGTGAGCTGCGGCCTCGTTGATTTCTTTCCGGTCGGGTCGCCGATCATGCCGGTGAAGTCGCCGATGACAAAAACGGCCTGGTGGCCGAGGTCCTGGAAGTGTTTCATCTTGCGCAGAACGACCGTGTGCCCGAGGTGCAGGTCCGGCGCCGAAGGGTCGAAGCCCGCCTTGACGACAAGAGGCTTGCCCGTGGCGGCGGAACGCGCCAGTTTTTTCGCGAGCAACGTTTCATCCACGAGGTTGCAGGCGCCCTTCGCCAGATAGGCCAGGGCTTCGCCGGCAGTGAGGTTCATCCGTTTTCTCCGGCATCAATGAGGCCCCTGACCAGCGCCCGGTAAGCGCTGTCGTCAATCAATAATTCCGCGCGTCCCTCGGATACGCGTACGCGCTCCTCGCAGATGAGGCGAAGCGCCTCCGGGTAGAGCCTGTGCTCGTAGCGCAGAATGCGGGCGCTCAAGCTTTCCTCGGTATCATGCGGCATTATCGGGACGACGGCCTGGAGGATGATGGGGCCGTGGTCGCAGTCCTCGTCCGCGAGGTGGACCGTGCAGCCGGAGAATCTCGCACCGTGAAAAATCGCTTTCCTCTGTACGTGCAGCCCCGGAAAAGCCGGCAGGAGAGCCGGGTGGATATTGAGGATGCGGTTTGAGAAAGCCCGGATGAATATGGGCGAGAGAAGGCGCATGTAGCCGGCGAGGCAGACGATCTCCGCCCCGGCGGAGACGAGCGCCGCGATCATTTTTCCATCATGCTCCTCGCGGGTTTGGGACTCCTTGTGGTTGATGACAGCCGTCGGGATGCCGCGCCCCGAAGCCAGCGCCAGCCCGGGCGCGCCGGAAACGTTGGAAATCACAAGAACGCAACGTGCCGGGACAGCGCCCTGCTCCATGGCGTCCAAAAGGGCCACCATGTTGGACCCGCGCCCGGAGATTAGAATTCCGACCCTCTTCACGGCCCACGCCTCCCGCAGGCGATAAGTTTAGCATATTTGCGGCGTATGAGGTGACGAAAGTTGATGGATGAGAAGATAGAATATTTCGGCGTGCCGGGGCGTCAGTGTATCGGGGCGCCGGCGCGCCCTGTTTCAGAGGGAAGTGCCGGAGTATCGGGGTTTCGGAGTATCGAAGTGAATAGCACCTTCCATTCTCCGTTACCCCGCCACTGCGCCACTCCGTCTCATCATTACCCCGCCGCGCCGTCACGCTGGCTCATAAAGCGTGCGGCGCTTTCGCGGGGTGAAGCCCGCTTCGGTGATGACGTGGCGCAGTTCGGCCTCGTTGGTCCGGTTGCGGCAACCGGCGGCGGCGACGACATTTTCCTCGATCATCACCGAGCCTATGTCGTTCGCGCCGAAGTGGAGCGCTACCTGGCCCATCTTGATTCCCTGCGTCACCCAGCTCGCCTGCACGTTGTCGAAGTTGTCCAGGTAAATCCGCGAGAGAGAAAGGACGCGCAGGTAATCAACGCCTGTCGCGCGGGCGGAGGGCAATGAGAGCCCCTCGCCGTGCTGGTACGTCCACGGAATGAAGGCCGTGAAGCCGCCGGTCCGGTCCTGCAATTGGCGCAGATGTTCGAGGTGGATGATGATGTCGCGCGGCGTTTCGATGGAGCCGAACATCATCGTCGCCGTCGTCCTGAGCCCCTGCCTGTGCGCCTCCTCCATCACGCCGAGCCATTGGGCGGCCGTCGCCTTTCCCGGGGCCATCGCGGCTCGCACGCCGTCCGACAATATCTCGGCGCCCCCGCCGGGAATGCTCATCAGCCCGGCATCCCTTAGCCTGGATATCACATCCGGCACCGTCATCCTGTATAGCGCGGAGAAGAAAACGATCTCCGGCGGGGAGAAGCAGTGCAAATGGACATCGGGAAATTCGCGGCGCAGGAGATGGAGCATATCTTCGTAGAAGGAGAAAGGCAGGCCGGGGTTGTGGCCTCCCTGCAATAGAACGCCGGTCCCTCCAAGCTCGGCGGTCTCGCGGACTTTCGCGAGAAGCTCCTCCTCGGAAAGCACGTAGCTCTCCTCGTGGCCGGACTTCCGCGAGAAAGCGCAGAAGGCGCAGTTCGACACGCAGACGTTTGTATAGTTGATGTTACGGTCCACTATGTATGTCACAACGCCTTCGGGATGCTTGCGCTCCCGCGCCGTGTCTGCGGCTGAGCCAAGTTCGGGAAAATAGGCCGATGTCAGCAGCGCTTCGCCCTCTTCCGGCGTGACGCGCCTCCCGTCACGTGCCTTGCAGAGGGCATTGGAAACAAGCGCGTCAGGGGCGGAGGCGTTCAAGGTTTAGCTCCTTTCCGAAAGCGTATCTCGCAAAAAGCCCGATAGCTCTGAATTCCAATTCGCCCAGATTGTAATGAAGGTGGTTTGTCAGGTAATTTTCTGCGGCCTTGACGCCGAGGCCAGAACGGCCCGCATAATCGCGCGCTATTTCGCCGATCCGCCCCTTTCCGTAGTCGTAGGAGATTTGCAGGACGGGCCGTGCTTCATCGGCGATGTCCCGATTCCTCGCCGCCCAGACGGCAAAAACGAATGGCAGCCCCGTTTTGGCCGACCACATCTCCGCGAGATCCATTCGGTGGCAGGCTCGAAACGAACCTGGAAGTTCGAGCGCCTGATCGCCGATGACGAGCATGGCCTGGTCCTCGCGCAGCGAGCCTGGCATCTCGTGCCACTCGGCGTAGCGCGGAGAGAGGCCGTCGAAGCGTTCAAGGATCACGCGCGCAAGCGCCTGTGACGTGCGGCTGGAAGGATCAAGCAAGACCTCTTTGATATTTTCCAAAGCGCCGGCGTAAATCAGAAGGACCGATGTGACTTCCCCTGCTGCAGCTACGCCTATGGGCGCGGCGACGACAAGGCTATCCTCCATGGCCAGCGCCGCGACCGGGACGAGCCCCGCGTCCGCTTCGCCAGAGAGCAGCTTGGCCGCGCAGGCTGAAGGCTTGTCGAACGAGACGGCCCACCCCGGAGGGTAAAGCCCTGCGCGAAGCCCCCAACAGAGCGGAGCCGCGTTCAGGTAACCTACCGCCGAGATGCGCATGAAGCCCCTTCTTTATCCGCGTTCATCCGTGTCCATCCGCGGTTTATTGGCCGGCCGCCACGTTTCGCGTCTGACCTCTTACGTCTGGCTGTCTCACTTTGTGCTCTTTGTGCCTTCCATGAGGCGAGTCACTTTCTTCCGAACCAGGCGAGGATTTCCGCCTCGCGCAGCACGTGGACGATGGGCCTGCCGTGCGGGCACGTCAACGGCGCGCCGAGCGAGAAGAGCGTATCCAGAAGGAATTGCATCTTCTCGAGTGTCAGCGGATCGTTCAGCATCACTGAGCCCCGGCACGACCGCATGATGAGCACCTTTTTCCACTGTTCCCTGGGCGTCTTCAAAAGTTCACCCGCCGATTCAAAGAACTCATCCAGGATGACGTTGATTTCCCACTCCGCGAGGAAAGCCGGCGCGCCGCGCACGGCGACGCGGCCTTCACCGAAGACTTCAGCCTCGAAACCCTGGGCGGTGAGAAGCTCGGCGAACTCCTCCGCCCGGTGAGCGGCGCTTCTGGGAAGCTCGTAAGGGCGCGGATGGAGAAAAGGCTGCATAGGGCCCTTCATTTCGATGAACCGGCGAAGCTGCTCGAAACGGACGCGCTCGTGGGCGACGTGCTGGTCAACGACATAGAGCCCTTCGGGGCCGCCGCAAATGATGAAGCTCTGGCGCCACTGTGCCAGGGCTCGAAGCGGCGCGGGCTGAAGAGCGCCCGCTGCTGCTGCCGTTGCGGGGAAGGCTGCCTCCGGTATGAAAAGCGGAGCGGCCTCCCGCACCACCTGATTTTTAGCCCAGGAGAAGGCCAGAGGGACTTGTGGCACGAAGGCTCCAGCCGCCCGCGGGAGCGGTGTGCCGGGAGCGATTGCCTTGCGGACCGCGTGCAGAACCGCCTGGTGGACGCCCTGGCTGTCGCTGAAGCGGACCTCGCGCTTCGTAGGATGGACGTTCACGTCCACCCCCGACGCGGGCAGTTCCACGTTCAACAAAAGAACCGGATAGCGCCCCTTGGGATGGGTGTTCTCGTAGGCCATCGCCACGGCGTGCTGCAACAGCCTGTCGCGCACGAAGCGGCCGTTGACCAGCGTGAACTGGTAACGCGGGGTGGCAAGATTGCGCGATGGAAGAGCCGCTAGGCCGTGGATGCTTATGGCGTTGAACGCGTAATCCACCCCGGCAAGATCGGCCTCTGGAAATTCGGGGAAGAGCATGAAGAAGCGCTCCCGCATGGTCTTGGCCGGTGGCAGGCTCATCACCTCGCGGCCCTCATGAAAGAGGGTGAAGGCGGCGTCCGGCCTCGCCAGCGCGTAGTTCTCCATAAGCGTGATGGCGTGGCTCAACTCCGTTCCGGGGGCTTTCAGGAACTTTCTCCGGGCGGGCACGTTGTAGAAAAGGTCCTCGGCCTCTACTCGCGTGCCAACGGCCAGCCCGCATGGCTCTAGGACGCCAAAGCGGCCGCCTTCGACTCGAAGCGAGGCTCCTTCGGAAGCGCCCTCCGCGCGGCTCTGGATCGTAAGGCGGCTGACCGATGCGATGGAGGGCAGCGCCTCGCCGCGAAACCCAAGCGTCGCGATTGCGAAGAGATCCTCCGGGCCGCGCAGCTTGCTCGTGGCGTGGCGCTCGACAGCCAGCTGAAGGTCGTCTGGCGCCATGCCGCAGCCGTCGTCTTCGACCAGGATGCGAGATCGGCCTCCGGCCGCAAGTTCCACGCGCACGCGCGAAGCCCCGGCATCCAGAGCGTTTTCAAGAAGCTCCTTTACCACCGAGGCCGGGCGCTCTACCACCTCCCCCGCCGCTATCTGGTTCGCCAGGATGTCCGAAAGAACACGGATGACGGACATGGAGAAATTATAGCAGAACGAAGCGCGAGCGGTGAAGGGCGATGGGCCAACATGAAGGGCAAAGCGCGCGCCTTTGCGCGGTGAACGCCGGCCGGCTGGTCGCCGGCATTGCCGCTGGAGCGGCTGATGATTGCTCTGCCATCCGGCCGGGAGAAGAGGCTGCCGCTTCGGCGCGCGCGCCCGCCGCCACGCCGGGCGTGACTTCATGCAAGGCGGACGCCGGTTACGGCCCCATCCGCCTGGCGATTCGCCGTCATTCCGTGGCTGGCCTACGGCGGGCATCCGAATGAGCCGGAATTCGCCACTTGCCCTCAACCGCCGCACCTCGGTTCTTTTCCTCCATCATCTCTCATCCATTCTCCTGGCAGGCATGGAGTACAATATGGCCGTGTTTGCCTTGGGCGCAAATGATTGCGTCCGGGGCCATCCAGGGAGGCTCAGTGTCGCCTGGCTTTCTCAAGAAGCTCAACCGCGCGCTTTGGATGGGCCTGCTGATGGCCATGGCAACGGCAATGGCCGCGTATGGCGCGCTGTTTCTTGTCGTGCGCCACAAGGAGGGGCAGGCCGAGAAGCGCTGGTCATCGGTCTATGGTTCCATGCCCAATTTTGAGGCGCGCTTCCCCGTCCAGTCAAAGAACGCGGTGGCGGAAGAGATCGAAAAGCTTTGCGTCCCGCTGGGGCTGCCATTCATCTCTCTGTCAAACAGGGATGATCTAAGGAACGTTGAGCCCGGCGAGTGGGGAATGGTGACGGGGGAGTTGCACCGATATTTGGAAACGGAGTGCAAGGATCCGGTGGTTCGCATAGAGCCGCCTCCCGAATCGGTCCGCGCGTTTTTGGAAAGGCGCGCCGGCGTGCTTGCGCCGGTCAAAACGATTCTACTTAATGAAGGGCCGCCCGTTTGGGACGTTGATCTTTCGGGCGGCGGGAGGCGGCCTCCAAACCACCTTGGAATTCTCTCCCTGGCCGAATGGCTGAGCGCCGACGCCATGTCGCGTTTCGCCGCCGGGGATGCGGATCGAGGAATGGATGATCTTGAAGCTACCTGGGTCCTGGAACGTGGACTTCGTTCGCGTCCCGAATTGATTTTCTTCGGTTCCGCCATCGCAATCGCCAGGGAAAGGGCTGGCGTTCTGAGAAAGTCGGGCCTCGCGCCTCGGGAATGGCTGGACAGGCTGGATCCTGCTTCTTACGAAAACGGTTTCATGACGGCGCTTCAATTCGAGGCTTGGAAGTACTGGAATGCGGGACGGATGACTGCGGACGCGCCATACACTGGAAGAGGCGCCAGGCGCGAGAGGGTGCTCTGGAAGACTTTTGGCAGGCTCTGGTTCAGGCTCTCGATGGCCGACGCCGACATAGCTTGCCTTAACCAGATCGCCGTCCTCGAGCGCCAGCACTGGTGCAACTCCAGCATGGCCGCGGACGCGGATTTCATAGCAAGGGATTTGCCAGTATGGAGCGCCACCGGACGTTTCGGCGTTACGAGGATGAGCCTTTCATGGACCGCCATGACGCAACTGGAGCTGGACCTCGAACTTACCCAGAAGCTCTTCGCGGCTCGCCTGGCGCGCGGCGTTTCCGGCAAGTGGCCACGGACCATTCCGGGCATTGAAAAATCGCGGTGCCAGGGGACGGCCTGGCTTTACAGCGTGAACGACGACGGCGGAATGACGCTCTCGTACTCCGGGCGCGCGGCTCGCGCCGGACAAAAAGGGGTCATCGGCCTTCCACTGGTTGTTACGGAGCGCGGCGCTCCTTCTTGCGCCGATGCGGCGCCT
>JBBIMN010000047.1:0-11171 GCA_037444385.1 Acidobacteriota bacterium
CTGGTCACTTCTCCGTCACGTATGCCAGCGGCGCCGCCTTTCGGCGGCGGCGCCGCTTGGCACGCCAACATTAAGGAAACCGTACATCCGGCAAGCCATGCGGCGCGCCCTTGCGAAGGAACGACGGCCCTCTCTTTTTCTCTGCCTCGCGCCACGGTCATGCTCCTCCCTAAAAAGGCCGCCGTCACTTTAGGGCACCATCATTTCTTTTCGGCGGCGGCTTCGGCTTTCTCCTTGGCCGGGCTCTCCACTTCATTCTGGAAGATCGCGCTGGTGTTGGGGTCAATCCAGACCTCGCGAAGCTCTTTGCCGCTCTGGATGTCGAAGGAGTAAATCCACTTTCCATGCTCTTTTTCGAGCTCCGCGCTCTTGATGGTCCCTTCCGGCACGGCCTTCATGGCGGCTGCGCGCGCCTGCTCCATCGTCACGGGGAAGTGAGGCTTCCTCGCGAAAGTAGCCGCGGCGAGCCCCAGCCCAAGGATTGAAGCCACCAACAGAAGCAATGTGTGAACGGCCTTTCTCGACATCTTTGTTTCCTTTCTCAGGGCGCGGATTCGGAGGGACCCTTCGAGCGCTCCACGCCAAGCACCGCGAAGAGAACGGGCAAAACGAAAAAGACCAGCGGAAGCTGGAATGCCACGCCGCTGACGATGGCGATGGCCAGAGGGCGCTGCATGGCGGAGCCTTGCCCTATGCCGAGCGCCAGTGGAAAGAGGGCGAGGATGGCCGCCAGCGTGCTCATGGTGATGGCTCTCATCCGGTGTGTCCCGGCGTAGATGAGGGCTTCGTTCCTGCCTAAGTCCGGCGGCGCCGAGAAGAACTCGAAGACCATGAAGATCGCCACCTCGGTGACGATCCCCAGGATCATGGTCATGCCCATCATGGAGGAGATGTTCAGTTCCGTGCCGCTGATGAAGAGCCCCGCGAACACCGCGCAAACGGAAAGCAGCGCGGTGAAAAGGACGGCCAGCGCGGGCCGGAACCGCTCGAAAAGGAACAGGAGCAGGAAAAAGACGAGGGCCACCGCGGCCCCGAAAACCGCCATGAGGCCGCGAAACGCGATCTGCTGCTGCTGGTAAAGTCCGCCCATGGTCAAATAAACGTCCGATGGAATCAATCCCTGGCGAGCGAGCGTTTGCTTCACGTCCCTGATCACCGAACCCATGTCACGGCCCGCGATGCGTCCCTTCACGGCCACCATGCGCTTGAGGTCGTCCCTGGTAATCTGCGCCTGGCCAGTGATGGGCACGACCTCGGCCACGCGTTCCAACGGGAAGAGGTGGCCGTCGGAGGATTTCAATAGCAGGTTGCGAACCTGGCGCGTGTTGAGGCGCACCGGCTCGGGCGACCACAGGCGCACGCCGACCATCTTGGGGCCGCGCTGGACTTGGGTCGTGACGGAACCGGCCATGTAGCCCTCGGCCAAACGGGCGACGCCATCGGGATCAACGCCTATCAGCGCGGCCTTCGCGCGGTCAACCTTGATGTCCAGCGCGTCTCCGGCATAGACGACGCCGCTGCGAACGTCCACCACGCCCGGCACCGCGCCGATGGCCTTGGCCACTTCCGGCGCGAGGCGCAGAAGTTCCGCCTCGTTGTCCGAAAAAAGCTTTATCTCTATCGGCTGCGGGACGGCGGTCAAGTCGCCGATCAAGTCCTCCATGAGCTGCGCCATCTCGATCTCCAGCCCGGGAACGCTTGATTCCACCCGCTTGCGAACGTCCTCGGTGACGGCGTCTATGGGCCGCCTTGGAAAGGGCTTGAGCCTCACGAAGAAGTCTCCTTCATTCGCTTCCGTCAGCATGTCCCCAAGCTGGAGGCCTGTGCGCCGCGAGTAGGTCTCCACTTCGGGGGTGGAGCGCAAAATGGCTTCCACCTGTTGCAGCAGCCGGTCCGTCTCTCGAAGAGACGTGCCAGCGGCGGTGCGGTAGTCCAGAATAAATCCGCCCTCGTCCATGGAAGGCATGAAACCGGAGCCTAGCATTTGGTAACTGATGTATCCCAAAACCAGCAGAGGAGCGAGCCCCGCCAGAATCCAAACGGGCCGCGCGAGAAGTCTGCGCATGATGGCCTCGTATGCCTCATGGACGCGGCGAGTAAAAGCGCCGCCCTCTTCCTCGGACGCGTCCTTGGCCGTGAGCAGCTTGTCGCAGAGAAGCGGCACGGCAAGGTAGGCAACGAGGAACGAGACGCCCAGGCTGACTGCCATCGTGAGGCTCAACGCCTTGAAGAAGGCCCCGGTGACGCCTGAAAGAAAAGCGAGAGGCGCGAAGATTATCATGGTGGCGGCCGACGAGCCGAATAGCGGCACGGCGAACTCCTCGGCGGCGAGCATCACGCGGGCGGGGTCGTGCTGTTCCTGGCCGCGTATCCTTCGGATGATCTGCTCAACCATGACAATCGCGTCGTCAATGATGAGCCCCACAGCGGCGGCCATTCCTCCCAGCGTCATGATGTTGAAGCTCATGTGCAGCGCGAGGAGCACCAGCACGGTGATCGCGAGGACCCCAGGCACGGCGACCACGGCTATGAGCGTCACCTTTGTATTGCGCAGGAAGAGCAGAAGGATGATGGCCGCCATCAAGGCGCCCACTAGCAGGGCGTCGCGCACGCTCTTGGCGGAGGCCACGATGAGCTGGCTCTGGTCATACCAGTTCGCCAGGTGCACGCCGGCCGGGAAACGCGGAGCGTAGGCGGCAAGCTGGACCTTCGTGTCCTTTGCGATCTGAACGGTGTTCGCGTCGAGCTGCTGGTAGATGTTCAGAAGGACGGCGTCGCTGCCGTCGGCCGTGACCCTGGTCCAGTTGGGCGCCGTTGAGTCCTCGACTGAAGCGACGTCCCCGAGCAGAAGGACTCCCTGGGGGCTTGAGCGCAAAACCGTTTTGCGCAAGGCGTCCAGGGAATTGAATTGCGTGTCGCAAAGGACGAGGTAGAGCTTGTCGTGGTCCTCCAGGCGGCCCACGGCCTGAATCACGTTGGACGCTGAAAGCGCGCGGGCGACATCCTCAAAAGCAAGCCCGGCGGCTTCGAGCTTCAATGGCGAGACGGTGACGCGGTACTCCTCTTCGAGCCCGCCCTGGACTTGAACCTTGGCCACCCCTTTCACCGAGGTAAGCAACGGCCTGAGCTGGTAGAGGGCGAAGTCCCTGAGTTGCGTCAGCGAAAGCGTCTTGGACGTGAGGCTGTACGCGAGGACGGGAAAGACCGTCGGGTCCATGCGAATGACCGTGTAACGGGTGCCCTGCGGGAGCTCGGCGTTGATCTGCGCCAGGGCCGCGTTGACCTGGAGCATTGCGGAAACCATGTCCTGGCCCCAACCGAAATTCACGTCAATGTCGGCGCTGCCCCTGCTCGTCGTGGACCGGACCTCGCGCACTCCGGGAACGCTTCGCACCGCCTCCTCGGCCAGCCTCGTCACTTCGATGGCCATCCGGTCAGCGGGACGGTCGCCGGCATCGAGCGAAACGCGCACGCGCGGGAAATCCACCCGCGGGAAAAGGCCTACGGGCAGAAAAAAGGCGGCGGCAATCCCCGAGACGACCAAAAGCGACAATATGAAAAGGATTGACCGCCGGTGGGCCTGCGTCCTGTCCGCAAGGCTCATGGCCCGTTCTCCACGCGCACGGCCATGCCGTCCTCAAGTTCGTAGGCACCCGTCGTCACGACGCTCTGGCCCGGAGCCAGGCCAGGGCCCTGGACCGTCACCTCCTTGTCGGTTTCAGCCAGCACCTTCACTTCGCGTTGCGTGGCCTTGCCCCTGTCAACCGTAAAAACCACGTGGCCGCCGCCCTGCGGCAAAACGGCTTCGTAAGGCACGACGAGGCCTCTCATCCCTGATGTGGTAATTGTAGCCTCGACGTACTCGCCCAGCATGAAAGGATTGCCATTCGGCAAGGAGACGTAGAGGTCCACGAGCCTGGTATATGGGTTTACGGCTGGCGACAAGCTCAACATGGAGGCTTCCACCGAACTTCCACCTTTGCCGTCAACCGCGCTCAGGCGAATGACAGCCTTCGGCCCAATTGCTTTTGCGGCGGAGGGCTCCACGCCCAACCTGACCGCCAATTTTTTTGGGTCGGCCACCTCGGCAAGCGGCGAACCCAAGGGCACGACGGCGCCCGGCTGCGCCGAAAGCCTGACCACGACGCCCGCGACCGGAGCTGCGAGCCACCGCGGAGCCGATAATCCACGGTCTTCCAGGCTTTTCCGCCGCGCCATCGCGGTTTCGTAATCCTTGCGCGCGTTGGCTAGGGCGCTGTCATCGGCGAGGTGAAGCTCGTTCTGGACGTTCATCTGCTGGTAGGCGCGCCCCGCGGCCTCCTCGCTCAGGCGCGCTTCATCAAGGGCAAGCCTCGCGTCGGGGGTGCCCTGGACTTCAATAAGGCGCTCTTGCGCTTCAACCGCCTCTCCCTCCGAGATGGCCACCGACAGGACCTTCGCGTCGTACGGCAAGCTGATGGCGAAAAGCGATCCCGGCGCCGGGACGACCGATCCGTATGCCGTAACCGGTTCGGTCAGGACCGCTTCTCGTATTGGAACGGCTTTGACGGCCGCCGTAGGGCCCGCTTCGGAGCCTTGGGCAACCTCTTGTTGCGCTGGTTCTTTGCAGGCAAACAGGGCCGCGGAGAGGATGAGGGCCAGCGCGTATTTGCTCTTGTTCACGGTTGCTCCTTATTGTTCAATGGCGCGGCCTTGCCGTCTCCCGGCAGATATTCGCCGGAAGCAACTTCAAGGGCGAGGCCCGCCTGGGCCAGCTCGGCCTCCAGCGAAATTACGCGAAGCTCCTCTTCGATCGCCGCGCTTTGCGCTTCCTGCCAGACGGAGAGGCTCGCCGCGCCCCGATCGAGCGCCTGGTCGTAGGACTTCGCCGTCTCCTGAAGTTGAGGCAGCGCCGCCTCGGCGCTTTCAAGGCGTTGCCGGGAGGAATCGAGGCCGGCCCTCAATGAAGCCACTTGCGCCCGCGCCGCAAAAAGCCTTGCGCCGTACTCATCGTAAAGCTGGCGCCGAGAGGCTTTTTCCCGGGCGATGTTTCCCTGGTTCCTGTCGAACAGGGGAATATCGAGAGCGGCGATCAAGCCGTACGTTATCACGTTGCTCGTGTCACGGGCGTAATTGGCCGCCAGGCCGATGGGGGGGAACTGTTCCCTGACGGCCAGCCTGTACCTGGCGTCCTGGCTCTCGTAGCCTTTCTTGAGCGCCAGCAGGTCAAGTCGCCGGCCGCTCAACCCAGACGCCAGCGCCTGCGACTCGGCGACCGATTCCCAGCGGGGCAGGACGACCCCGGCTTGCAACGGCACGCTCTCGCTTGGCGGGAGGCCCAGCGCCTCGTTGAGCCCCAGCCTGGCCTCCTCTTCGGCCTGAAGGATGTTGAGTTCATCCTGGCGCGAGAGGTCGTATAAGGCGCGCGCCTGCGCGACCGCCGCCCCCGAAACTTCCCGGCGGCGCCCGGCCTCTTCAAGCGCCCCAAGCCAGCGCTTCAAGCCGTCAGCGCGCTTGGCCGCAAGCGGCGCGGCCTGGCGTAAAGCGATCAGCCTGAAGGCCTGCATCCTCGCCTCTTCGGCGGCCTGCCACTCCTGCCACGCCACGTCGAGGTCCACGGCCTTAGATTCGGCTTTCGCGATTTTCCTCTTCAGCCCGCGGTTAATGAGCGACATCAGCCCGCCCCACGAGAGGGTCGTCGTATAAGCCGAGATCGTTCCCTGGTTGGCTCCAGCGGTTGGAACGTCGGATTCATAGGCAAGCTGAGGGTTCGGCAAGAGCCCGGCCTGAATCAACTGCGCATCGGCAAGGCCCCGCTGGTCCCTGATGGCGCGAAGGTTCGGATTGGCGATCACCGCCACCACCGCCGCTTCGTCAGGAGAAAGCCCGTCGCTCAGATCGAGCTTTATCGGTTGAAGAAGAGGGTGGCGGATATTGGCCGCCTCTTCCGTTATCCTCGGCCAATCGGGCGGCGCGAGGGCCTTGGCTTCCGCCTTGTTGTCTAAGGGCAGAGGGTGGTAGGCGGCGCAGCCGGCCCCCAGAAGCAGAGAGGCCAGGGCAAGCGAGGCGACCCATTTAACCATGATTTGCTTACCTCCAGGAGGCGCTTCGGGCACGAGATGGCCCCGCCAGTCGCACGCCACATGGAGATGATATGAAACCGTCATGACGAGGCAATGACGGGAAGATGACGAAACGGTCAGGTTTGCTTTTTGGGAAACCGGAGGATGATGCGAGTCCCTTTGCCCGCCGCGCTCTCTGCATGGACCGAGCCCTTGTGCAGGTCCATGACCGACTTCACGATGGCGAGGCCAAGGCCAAGCCCCTGCGGGTGCAAAGCACGCGATTGGGCCGGACGGTAGAACCTGCTGAAAATGCGAGGCAGCTCATCGGAGGGAATGCCCGGCCCGCCGTCGGAGACTTCCATGACCGCGGCGCCCCGCTCTTCTCTCGCCGACAGGACCACCGCCCCACCGCTCGGAGAGTAGCGGATCGCGTTGGACAAGAGGTTCCCCAAGGCCCTTCGCAGTAAAAGCGGGTCGGCGTAGACCCGTGCCTCGCCCTCGGCCCGCAGCACGACCTCTTTCTCTTCGGCAACGGCGTCATAAAGGCGGCTGACGGCTTCGATCTCCTTCCGCGCCTCAAGCCACGTCCTTTCCGCCTTCGCCTGGGCGCTGTCCGCCCGTGCCAGAAAAAGCAGACTGTCCATCATGCGCGACAGGCGGCCCATCTCTTCGAGCGCCGAGCCTAGCGCCTCGCGGTATTCTTCGGGCTCTCTCGGTTTGGAAAGGGCCACCTCAAGCTCGCCCATGCAGTTGTTCAAAGGGGTGCGAAGGTCGTGGGCCAGGTCGGCGGAAAAAGTGGACAGGCGGACGAAGGACTCCTCGATTCTCGCGAGCATTCCGTCGAAAGCCGACGCGAGCGCGCATAACTCCTTGGGCCACGCCTCGTTGGCCATGCGTTCATGAAGCCTCTCCGCCGTGATCTCCCGTGCCTTGCGAGCCATCAGTTCAAGAGGCACCAGCCCCTTGCGCGCGGCGACATGCCCTAAAAGGCCCGCTACGAGAAGCCCGGCCGCAAAAGAGATGATCATGTTCCTGCGGTAATCCTCAAGAAGTTCGTCCTGGTCGCTCATGTCAACGGCCACTTCCAGCCGCCGCATCGGCCCCGAAGACATCCCCTCCCGCGCCATGGCCGATCCTAACAGGTAGCACTTCTCGCCATTGGGGCGCCAGAGCGCGCCGCGCGCCGTTTCCGGGTTCTCGCCGTCCGGTCCGGGGAACGGGGCTTCAAGAAAGATCGCGCTCATGCCCTGCGTCTCCAAGATTAGATTCCCGGAGGCGCCAAGCACCCTGCTGTAGAAACGGGAATGGCGCCTCGCGCCCGCCTCCCACTGCACCTCCTCTCGAAGCGGCTCCATTTGTCCTGGCTGGTTGGCGAGAATGAGCTGGAGCACCGTGAGCTTGTCGGACAGAAAATGGCGGCCCTGCTCGGAGACGTTTCTGGATAGCATCCAGTATAACGACCCTTCGGAGGCGGCGAGCAGCAAAACCGTGGCCGCCGCGAACATGAGCGTCAGCCTCCCCGAAATCGAGTGGAGATTTGAAAGCCACCGCTTCATTTGCCTTGGCCTTCATCCCCGCGCTCTTCAAGCACGTATCCAGCGCCCCTGACGGTGTGAATAAGCTTTTGAGGGAACGGGTCATCAACCTTGCGCCGGAGCCGGCGAATGGCCGCCTCCACGACGTTGGCGTCGAAATCGAAATTCATGTCCCACAGCTCCTCGATTATGCGGGCGCGGGCCACGGCCTCGCCACGGCGGCTCGCGAGCACGGCCAGAAGCGAGAACTCCTGCGGCGAAAGGTCAAGCCTCTTGCCGCCGCGCCACGCTTTGCGCTTGCCCACGTCCACGACGAGATCCGCTGCTGTCATCCGCTGCGGGGCTGGCGGCGAACCGCGCCTGATGATAGAGCGGATGCGCGCCAAAAGCTCCGAAAAGGCAAACGGCTTTACAAGATAATCGTCGGCGCCGATCTCCAACCCCTTGACGCGGTCCGCGACCTCATCGCGGGCGGTCAGGAATATCGCTGGGGTATTGATCCCCTCGCCGCGAAGCTCCTTGAGAAGAGACCAGCCATCCCTTTTAGGAAGCATAACGTCAAAAACGAAGCAGGCGTAGTCGTTGCAAAGGGCCAGTTCCAGCCCCTTGTCGCCGTCGTTCACCACGTCAACGGCAAAACCGCTTTCGGAGAGGCCCTTCTGGAGGTACGCCGCCGTCTTGGCTTCGTCCTCCACGACCAATACCCTCATGCAACCAAGGTACACCAAAAGGACGCGAGAGGCCAGGGGAAAGGCGGACGCGGGGAAGGGAGTTGCCGAAGTGCCGGAGTATCGGGGTTTCGGAGTCAGCGATACCTTGCGTTTGTTACGCCGTCACACCGTCACACCGGAACGCAGCGCCGCGGGAATCTTGCCGTCATCCGTCATCTATCATCCATTGCCAACCATTTCCTGCGCGGAGACAATCTCCTTCTGCAGCCACTTGACAAAAAAATGAAATGGACATATGTTCACTACGAGCGCCGCGCGGCGAAGCCGTCAGGGGGCGCGGCGGCAAGAGCAAAGGAAGGCGGAAAAAGACCAGATGCCAAGGCCGGTGCAACCGCGGCGAGTCCAATCGAAACCGCAATCTAATGGATTCAAGCCCATGGGCGTGCCGATGAGCGAATTGGAGGTCATTGCTTTAGCGCTGGACGAGCTTGAGGCGCTGCGGCTGGCCGATTGCGAAGGGCTTTACCAGGAGGAGGCGGCAACGCGCATGGCGATCTCGCGGCCCACTTACCAGCGGCTGCTCTCAAAAGCCAGGGCCAAGGTGGCAAGCGTTCTATTTGAACAAAAGGCGCTGGTCATTACCGATGGCCCAATCTTCGTGCGCCCGTGGCCCCAAGGCAAATGCCCGGTGCACGGAGGGCCGACGCGCCGCGGGCGCTCGTGCCGCTGCGCGTCCAGAAGTCATAAAACGCTTCAGCCGTTAGCGGAAGAGCGGGATCAGTAACCCATTTTCCTAGGAGGCGCCGCCATGAACGCGACATTTTTTATTGCAGGGCTCGTTTGCGGCCTGGTCTTCACGGCTGGTTGGATCATAGCGTTGATGCGGGCGCGCATGATCGAAGTTCACAAGAGCCTCCATGGCTTCGATGAGACGGTGTCCAGGCTGGAGAGGGCCGTCATCGGCGCGGGCTGGCTCTTGAGCGACTCAAAGCGCATGAACGACACCTTCGAGAAGAAGGAGGTCTTCTTCAAGCCGAAGGTCCATCTCATCAAGCTCTGCGAGCCCCATCACGCAACGGAGGTCCTCAAGGACAACCGCCGCGTCGCCTGCCTCATGCCCTGCACCTTCGCCGTATACGAGGACGATGACGGCGCGGTCTTCATTTCCAGGACCAATACGCGGCTGATGGGCAGAGTCTTCGGCGGCTCGATCGCCAGGGTCATGGGCGGCGAGGTGGCCAAGGCCGAACAGGAGATGCTTAAGACGGTTTTGGAGTGACATTCACGGGCGATATCAGATCTCGAAAGGAGATTCACCATGCAGAGAATCGCGGTGCCCACCGTTAATGGCAGCTTTTCGCAACACTTCGGCGGCGCTGACCGTTTCGCCATCTTCGAGGTTGACGAAAAGGCGCGAAAGATCGTCTCCTCCGTAAGCGCCGTCCCGCCCCCGCACGAGCAGGGAAGTTTCCCCGCGTGGCTCAAAGAGCAGAACGTCAATGTCATTCTTGCAGGCGGCATGGGCCCGAGGGCGGTGACAATGCTGGAAGACTTCGGCATCCAGGTCGTGACGGGAGTTCCAGGCGGAGGCGCGCCCGCGGTACTTGTAGAGTCTTTCCTTGGAGGCGGCCTGGCCGCGTCCGGAGAGTCATGTCACGGCCACGGGAATCATGGCTGCCAAGGCCACAAGCATGATTGACGTTTCATGAGTCTACGGGGGATATGCAAATGGCTCGGCTCGCGATTCTCTACTGCAAAAGGATCCAGGACCTGTCGTGTATTGCCTGCGCGAAGTGCTACAAGGCGATGCACGAGAAGGAGGGGGAGTTTTCCAAGCACGACACGATCGACCTCGTCGCGATGACAAACTGCGGCGACTGCCCCGGCCTCGTGGTGCCGCGCGTCAAGCTGTTGAAAGAGATGACCAGAAGCATGGGCCGCGATTTTGAAGTCATACACATGGGCACCTGCATGAAGATCGCGATGGAGACAGGCCAGTGCCCCATTGACTACGAGGCGCTCAAGACGACGCTTGAAAAGAAATTCGGCGTCCAAGTCGTGCTTGGAACGCACCCCTATTAGGAGGATTTCCATGCAACACAAGGGCGGAATGGGCGGATCTGGGAACTGCATCTGTCTCGGCTGCGGATTCAAGAAACCCCACCAGTCAGGCAAACCCTGCAAAGACGAGCGCTGTCCAGAGTGCGGGAAGGCTATGGTTCGTGAAGGCTCCGAACACCACCAACTCTACCTAAAGAAGCAAGAGGAAAAGAAACCTTGAACGGCGTGGAGGGGCGCGCCAGGGCTTTCTGGCAAAGGACGGTACAGTACCAGACGCTGGGCCATGACCTTCGTGGCCGGGGTCGCGGGGAAGCTTGAAGGCCCGGTTCTCGACGTGGGCACCGGCAAAGGGCTTATGGCCATGGCGCTCGCGCGCCTTGGCCTTGACGTGGTTTCGGTGGACGTGAGCGCCGATGATTCCGAACTGGCCGCCTTTCTCGCCAGAAAAGCGGGGCTTGCTGAACGCATTACGTTTCTTGTAAAGGACGCCCGCTCGCTCTCTTTTGAGGACGGCATCTTCGGCTGCGCCGCGATGATGGAGGTTCTTCACCACCTCGACGACGCCCGGCCCATCCTCCGCGAGATGGCCCGGCTGGTGCGCCCCGGCGGAAAGATTGTGCTGGCCGATTTCTCCGAAGAGGGCTTCGAGATGGTCTCCCGCGTCCACCGGGCCGAGGGCCACGAGCACCCCAGAAGCGCGGTCACCCTCGACGCCGCGTCGGAAATGCTTGCCGCACTCGGCTTCGCCGAGACGGCCCGCGCCGAGAAGCACCACAACGTCGCGGCGTGGTTCGCATCGCGGCGCTAAAAAGCTGCGGACACGGGACAAGGAAAAAGTGTTTCGTGTCTTGTGTCTGGTG
>JBBIMN010000048.1:0-11168 GCA_037444385.1 Acidobacteriota bacterium
CTCGCTAGCATAGCGGATCCCAAGGACATCTTTATGTTGCGCGACCCACGTAGTGAGCTTGGTGCCGCCAACTGGAAGAGAATCGGTGCACAGGAGGCCCCGCATGAGCCCAGTGATTTCTTCGCGAGTTAGGAAAACATCCCCGACGCATCTACCAATCACCGATGCTACGGCGTACCCAAGGCCCGGCGGGATTGAAACCAGGAGTCGTCGTTTACCGATTGCGCTGGCGATGCTGGCCACGAGGCCCTTGAATGTGAACGTTTCTGGCCCGATAGCGTCCATGACTGTGTCTGCTGAATCGAGCGCTTGAGCCACCGCTAAGGAGGCAAGGTCGTCTACATAGATAGGCTGAAGTCGATAGGAGCCGTCGCCGAAGACGCCGAACGCCGGGAAACGACGCAAGGCCCAGGCGATGTTGTTGACGAGGATGTCCTCTTCACCAAAGAGGACTGCTGGCCTAAGAATCGCGTAAGAGAGGCCGGAATGGATCAGCGCCTGTTCCAGTTCGGCCTTGCCCCTGAAGTAAGGCAAGTCACTATCGAGGGCAGGGTTAGTGATACTGACGTGGACCACCCTTGCCACGCCAGCCTTCTTGGCGGCATCGAAAAGCTTGAGTGAATTGGAGACGGCCTCGGAGTGTGTGAAATCACGGTGGTCGAACCGAACCCAATAGGTATTTATCAGGGCCCGGGCTGTCTCAAGCGTGGAAATTAGCTTCTCTGGTTGACCAAAATGGAATGGGGAGGCAGTGACCTGGCCACCGAATGAGTTCTCACGATCCGGCGAATTTGTGATCGTATGGACTGAATGACCCTGGTCGATGAGTCTCCGAGCGATATACTGGCCCGAGTACCCAAAGGCACCTGTGACAACGAACCTAGCCATAGAACCTCCCCCGCGACGCTGCCTTTCTGGCAAATAAGGCGTCAACGCCCGCACTTAGCGGACCGGTACCATTATGGAGGACCCGGGGCGCGGAGAGCAACACGCTAAGAGTTTTCCGCTCCGCGTCCCGGTCCGCTTGCGGACCGGTTCACTGCAACGCATGGTTAGGTCGCGTTCTTAACATCCAGAACCTTGAGCGATGGTTCTAGGGTGCAGTACAAGGCGTTGTGCAAATGACCCAGCAGCCAGCCCATTTCAGGATACCTTTCCTCATATGCCTTCGGGCCAAAGAGGGACTTGCGCAAGAAACACCCACTCCCACGAACAAAGCCTGGAACCATTTTCATGCAGCGTAGAACCTTCCTTTGCTCATAAAAGAACGACCCACCCTCGCTTGGACCAAAGAAGTCATCAAGAAGACCAAGGGACGGTAATATCTCGTCAGCCGGAACGCCTGTCAGGGCTTCGAGAGCGCCCTGTGCCAAGTCAACATTTTACCCTGACATGTTAGGCGACGCGGCCTTGTCGCCTAACATGGCAATGCCCCGTTCGGCTGGCATTTCCCATCGGCGGCGGGAGGGGGCAATGGGTTTGGCCCTCGGCGCCATCTCGCCGTCTTTCACCAATCACGAGCCGCGAGCCACTGCCTCCCCGCGTCTGCTCCACCCTCCGCTCTCCACCGCCTTTTTCCATCTCCGCCTTTGGAGTATAATATTTGTCGCGGACGGGCCAAGGGGCCCGGCGCGCTTTATGATGGAGGATATCCCATGAAAAAGCTGGTTATCGCGATGCTGCCGGTTGTGTTTGCTTTGGCGGCGGTGGCTCAGACCAAGGTCCCGGCGGCCAAGAGCGGCGGCGTGAAGACTCCGCCCCCAAAGGCGGCTGCCGCCAATACGAAACCTGTGGCCGTGTTGCAAACGGATCTCGGCAAGATAGTGATCGAGTTTTATCCCGACAAGGCGCCCAAGCACGTGAAGAATTTCCTCGCGCTTTGCAAGTCGGGCTTTTACAACGGGACGAAGTTTCACAGGGTGATCCCTGGGTTCATGATCCAGGGCGGCGACCCGAACACCAAGGCGGGCGATCCCTCAACGTGGGGCCAGGGCGGGAATACCGGCAAGAACGGGCAGGAAATCAACGTGCCCGCCGAGTTCAACGATATCAAACACGTAAGAGGCATCGTCTCGATGGCAAGGGCGCAGGACCCCAATTCTGCCTCGTCGCAGTTCTTCATCATGGTGGCCGATTACCCCAGCCTTGACGGCAAGTACAGCGCCTTCGGCCACGTCGTGGAGGGGATGGACGTGGCGGACAAGATCGTGAACGCCCCTAGAGACACGAGCAACGACAGGCCGAACACCCCCGTTTCGATCATAAAGGCTTACGTGGAGCAGCGGCCGATCAAGGCCGCCGCCGCCACAACCGCGCCGGCCAGGACGGAAGCGCCAACGGTGAAGTAGGCGGTTCAGGCAGACGGCCCGGCTTAAGGCGGTAGGGCCGTGGAGGAGGATCCGATGATTACGATATTGCGCAAACTCGCCATGGTCCCGGCTCTGGCATCGCTTGTCGGGATTATGGCCTGTTCAAGGCAGGTGACCATCGCCGTGCCCGTGCCTTTGACCGGAGACCAGGCCGCTCAAGGCGAGGACGTGCTTCACGGCGCGCAGCTGGCCGTTGACCAGTGGAACGCGAAGGGCGGTGTGCTCGGGAACAAGATCAAGCTGGTCTCAGCCGACGACCAGGGCGACGCGGACACCGCCGCTTCTCTGGCCAAGGATTGGGGCAACGAGAAGGTCGCCGCCGTGATCGGCCACTACAACTCGTCGTCCACGCTGGCCGCGCTCGAGGTCTACTATGCCAAGCGCACGCTGATGATCACGCCCTCTTCGACAAACGCCGACGTGACCAAGAACGGATACCCGACGATCTTTCGGGTGTGCGGGCGCGACGACCAGCAGGCGAAAGTCGCCGTCGGCTACGTGATGGCCGCCTTCCCCAATGCGAAGGTCGCGGTGCTTAACGACAAATCGCCTTACGGGCAGGAGCTGGCCGACGCCTTCTTGATTGATTACAAGGGCGCGAGCGGCAAGGAGTCGGTTTACTACGCCGGCTTCGACCGTTCCACCTCGGACTTCGCTCCAATCGTCGCCAAGCTGAAAGAGGCGCAGCCGACGTTTGTCTATTTCGGCGGACTTTTCCTGCAAGGCGTGGGGCTTGTGAAAGAGATGCGCGCTCAGGGCGTGACCGCCGTTTTCATGAGCGGCGACGGATGCTATGACCCCGATTTCATCCAACGGGCCGGCGCCGCCGCCGAAGGCACGCTCTGCACCTTCTACCCCAACGCCGAGTCTCTGCCGGAAGCTCATTCAGCGGTCTCGGCCTATAAACAAGCCTTCGGCAAAGCCCCCGGGCCATACTCCATGCTGGCCTACGTCGCCACGGACCTCGCCTTGCAGGCCATGCGGAAGACCGGCACCACCGATTCACTCCAAGTGGCGTCAGCGCTGCACTCCGGGGAGTTCCAGACGATCATGGGGAGCTTCCAGTTCGACGCCAAGGGAGATCCGGCGAAGGCGCCGTGGGTTGTGTGGGAGGCGAAGGGCGGAAAGTTCCAAGTCGCCCCCAAGCCGGCCACGGCTCCGGTTTCGGCGCCGGCAGCAGCCAAGTAATGGCCTTCTGGCCGCCGCAGGCCAGTTTTCAGTTGCGGGCTGATGTCTGGCGCCTGACAACGTGGAGGAGCCGTTGGGAAACCCGTGCCGCGCCGCCGTGATTTTGGCCACGACCCTCATGGTGGCCGGAATGTCGGCCTGCGGCGCTGGCGGTCGTTTCGTCAGCGTCGCCGTCATCGGCCCAATGACGGGAGAACAAGCTAAACAGGGCAAGGATATGGCCGACGGCGCGCGCCTCGCGGTTGAAGAATGGAACGCCCGCGGTGGCGTGCTCGGCAGGCCCATCGAGCTTCTCGTGGGCGATGACGCCCAGGACCCGAAGCAGGCAAACAGCCTGGCCAACAAGATGTGGACGAGGGGGGTGGTTCTCGTCATAGGCCATTACAACTCTTCATGCACCATACCGGCGAGCGAGATTTACAACCTGCGGCACATGGTGATGATCACTCCCGCGTCCACGAACCCGAAAGTCACGGATCGCGGCTATAAGACGCTCTTCAGGGTCTGCGGAAGGGACGACCAGCAGGGGATGGTGGCGGCCCGCTATGTCGTTCGAGAGATGCCGGACGCCAAGGTCGCGGTCCTCCATGACAAGACCACGTACGGCCAAGGCCTTGCGGACGAATTCCTGCGCAACTACGAAAAGATGTCCTCAAGGAAGGCTGTTTACTACGGCGCCATCGTCAAGGAGGACCAGGATTACAGCGCCGTCCTGACGAGCCTGAAGGCGATGGGCCCGGACCTTTTGTACTTCGGCGGCCTCTATCCGCAGGCCGGCCTTTTAGTCCGCCAGATGCGCCAGCTCGGGCTAAAGGCCGTTCTCATGGCGGGCGATGGCACATACGATCCCGAGTTCATCCGCATCGCCGGTGCCAACAATGCCGAGGGCTCGCTCCTGACGTTCATGCCCGACCAGGAAAAGATCCCGGGGGCACAAGCGGTCCTTTCAAGCTACAGAAAGCGGTTCGGAGAAGTGGGGCCGTACTCCCTCTATTCATACGAGGCGATGAACATTGGTCTCGCCGGGCTCGGGCAGGCGAAGGCTTTGGACGGCCTGAAAGCGGCGTTCGCCATCCACGCTTCTTCGTTCCAAACCGTTTTCGGGCCGATACGTTTCGACGCCAAGGGCGACGTGCTTGAATCTCCTTACGTCGTCTGGCGCGCCGAATCGGGGCGGCTTGTACAAATCCCGCGCCAATGACCGGCCCCGGCGCTGAACTGCTACAACAGGTGATCAACGGTCTGGCCGTTGGCGCGGTCTATGCTCTCATCGCGCTGGGCTACACGATGGTCTACGGCATCATTGAACTCATCAACTTCGCTCACGGCGAAATCTACATGATGGGCGCTTACGCCGGCATCATAATCCTTTCCGCCCTCTTGGCGCTTGGCGCGCCGCTCGGATTGGCGCTGGCAATGGCGCTCGCAGCCACGCTGCTTTTGACAGGCTTGTACGGCGTTGCAACGGAGAGGCTGGCCTACAGGCCCCTGCGCGGGGCATCGCGGCTGGCGCCGCTCATATCGGCTCTGGGGATGTCCATCTTCTTTCAGCAGTACGTTCTTCTGAGCCAGGGGGCGAGGGACAAGATCTTTCCGGTGGAGCTCTCCTCCGGAGGTTTTTCGGCCGCGGGGGTGAAGGTCTCCTACATCCAGTCGGCGATTCTCCTGGTGGCGACGCTCCTCATGGCCGGACTCACTCTCTTCGTAAACAAGACGCGCATGGGCCGCGCCATGAGGGCCACGGCGCAAGACCCGGTCATGGCTTCGCTCTCGGGCGTGCCCGTGAACGGCGTGATCGCGGTGACCTTTTTCATTGGATCGGCCTTGGCCGCCGTCGCTGGCTTCATGATCGCCATGTACTACGGCAAGGTGAACTACCTCGTCGGTTACATAGCCGGGTTGAAGGCTTTCGTCGCCGCCGTATTGGGCGGGATAGGCAATATCCCGGGCGCCATGGTGGGCGGGCTCGTCCTCGGAGTAGTCGAAAGCCTCGCGGCAGGCTACATCGGTGGAGAGTACAAGGACGTGGTCGCCTTCGGCATTCTGATCGTCGTCCTGATAGCACGCCCCGCAGGCATCTTGGGCGCGCGGCTCCCGGAGAAGGTTTGAGGCGGATGCGAATCGTTGCGAGGATTGCCGCTCTTCTGAAAAACAGGCGTTTCGCGGCGCCCGCGAGCGCGCTCTTCTTCGGCCTTCTCGCTTTGCCGTTCATGGGCCTTGCGCGCGCGTCCATTTTGGCCCTTGCCGTGCTCCTCTTTCGTTTCGCCGCTCTTTTCGGCCGCGTCCCCTCCGGCCTGCGAATTCCTCGTGGTTTTAAGCGGACCAGGGCGCTCTTCGCCAACTTGCCAGCGCCCGCGAAAAGAAGCGCTCCCCTGCTCCTGGCGGCTCTCCTTGCCGTCGCGGCGTTCATGCTTGACCCCTACACTCTGGACGTTGCCACGACCGCGGGCATCTACGCGCTTTTGGCGCTGGGGTTGAACGTCGTCGTTGGGATGGCGGGCCTGTTGGTGCTCGGTTTCGCGGCGTTCTACGGCGTCGGCGCCTACGCGTACGCCATCTTGAACACGCACTACGGCCTCGGGTTCTGGACGTGCCTGCCGATAGGCGGAGGGCTGGCGGCGCTCTTCGGCCTTCTGCTCGGATTGCCGACGCTGCGGCTGCGGGGCGATTATCTCGCCATCGTGACGCTTGGGTTCGGCGAAATCACGCGAATCACGCTCAACAACTGGGATAGCCTGACCAACGGCCCGAACGGCATCTTGGGCGTCGCTCCGCCATCTCTCTTCGGCTTCTCGTTCGACCACCCGCGCCATTACTTTCTTCTGGCGCTCGCGCTGGTATCCTTGAGCGTCTTCTTCTTGAAGAGGCTGGACAAGAGCCGCATCGGCAGGGCCTGGGTGGCCATGCGGGAGGACGAAACCGCCGCGGAGGCCATGGGGATTCCGACGCTGCGCTTGAAGCTGCTTGCCTTCTCGCTCGCGGCCTTCTGGGGAGGCGTCGCCGGCGTCTTCTTCGCCGGAAAGCAGCTCTTCGTCAGCCCCGAGTCCTTCAACTTCCTCGAATCGGTGATGGTGCTCTGCATGATAGTGCTGGGCGGAATGGGCTCCGTTCCGGGGGCCGTTCTGGGAGCCGTGCTGCTCTCGTTCCTTCCCGAAGTATTGAGGGGCGTGGAAGAGTACAGGCTGCTGGCCTTCGGCCTCGCCATGGTTCTGATGATGCGCTACCGGCCCGCCGGCATCTGGCCGGAGGCCCATCGGGTCTTGGAAACGCGCGAGGCGTCCCGTGGCTGAGGCGCTTGTTATCAAAGGCCTGGCGATGCGTTTTCAGGGCTTGCAGGCCCTGGAGAATTTTGACCTCATCGTGCGCGAAGGCGAAATCGTCTCTCTCATAGGCCCGAACGGCGCTGGAAAGACCACGGTCTTCAACTGCGTGACCGGCCACAACCCGCCAACGGGCGGCGACGTCATTTTTGGGGGTCGGCATCTCAACGGCTTGCCCCCGCACAAGGTGACGAAGCTGGGGCTCGTGCGTACTTTTCAAAACATCCGCCTTTTCGGCTCGATGTCGGCCCTTGAAAACGTGATGGTGGGGCGCCACTGCCGCTCCCGCGCGGGCGCCTTCTCCGCCATGCTGGCTCTTCCATTCGCCACGTCGGAGGAGAGGGCGATCCGCGAAAAGGCCCGCTCTCTTTTGGCTTTCTGCGGATTGAAGGACCGCGAGCGGGTGCGGGCCATGGACCTGCCCTACGGCGGCCAGAGGCGCCTTGAAATCGCGCGCGCGCTGGCTTGCGAGCCGCGCCTCTTGTGCCTGGACGAGCCGGCCGCCGGCATGAACCCCAGCGAAACCGGCGGCCTGATGGAACTCATCTCCAAAGTTCGCGGCCTGGGCATCACCGTCTTTCTAATCGAGCACCACATGCGCCTGGTCATGGGCATCTCGGACCGCGTCGCCGTTCTTGACCACGGCGTGAAGATCGCCGAGGGGCGTCCCTCCGAAATCCAGCACGACCCCAAGGTCATCGAAGCCTACCTTGGGCGGGAGGCGTCCCGTGCTTAGGATAGAAGGGCTCCGCGTAGCGTACGACCGGTTCGAGGTCCTCGAGAATATTGATCTGGAAGTCGGCCAGGGCCGCGTCGTGACGCTGGTGGGCGCCAACGGCGCCGGCAAGAGCACGGCGCTGATGGCGATAAGCGGGCTCCGCCAGATCACATCGGGGCGCATCGTCTTCGAAGGCGAGGACATAGCCGGCCTGCCGCCGCACGAGATCGTTCGCCGCGGAATCGTCCAGGTTCCGGAAGGGAGGCGCATCTTCTCGCGCATGAGCGTTCAAGAAAACCTCTTCATGGGCGCCTTCCTCAGGCCGGCCCGCGAGGCGCAAAGGGAGATTGAAAACGTCTTCTCGCTCTTCCCGGTTCTCGCTCAAAGGCGCTCGCAGCGCGCGGGAACGCTCTCGGGCGGGGAGCAGCAGATGCTGGCTTTGGGCAGGGCGCTCATGGCCAGGCCGCGCCTTCTGTTGCTGGACGAGCCCTCGCTGGGGCTCGCTCCAACGCTCGTGACGCAGATCTTCAAAATGATCCGCGCAATCCACGAAAAAGGCGTCACGCTCCTTTTGGTGGAACAGAACGTCCACCAGGCGCTTTCCATCGCCAGCGACGCCTACGTCCTTGAAGCGGGGCGGATCGTCCTGCACGACACTCCAGAAAAATTGCTCGCAAGAGACGAAATCCGCCGCGCCTATCTGGGAGAGACGTAGCTGGAGTAAGGGAGGAAGAAGCACCGGCGTCCCGGCGTTTCGGGGCATCGGGGCCAGCGGTACCTGTTTTCTCGGTTACGCCGTCACGTTGCGGCGAGCACCGGCTTCTCCGGGTGTCAGGATACAGGTGGCAGCGGTCCTTTGGTGCTTTGCCCCGTTGCGCCGCGACCCCGCCACGGCGGTACACGCGCCATGGCTTGCAATGCTATAATTTATCCTGCGGAGGAAGCGTGATGGATCCCGTGCCCCCGAAGAGGGAATCGGCGCTGACCACCGAGGCGCTCAAGCTCTTGACCGAGGTCAGCATCGCTCTTTCCACCGAAAGGGACCACCAGGCCCTTCTTGGCCTCATTCTCGCGAAAGCGCGGGATCTTGCCGGTTGCGACGCCGGGAGTCTCTATCTTGTCGAGCGCGACCCCCCCGAGCGCCTGCGCTTTGTCCTTGCGCAGAACGACTCCGTCGCGGTTCCGTTCACCGCCTCAGTGATGCCTCTGGACGAGAAGAGCCTCGCGGGTTACGTGGCGCTCACGGGCGAGATCATAAACCTCGATGACGCGTACAGCCTGCCCCCCGGCGCCCCGTATCACTTCAACAGGGCCTTTGACGAGAAGACCGGCTATTTCACCCGTTCCATGCTCGTTCTGCCGATGCGCAACCACAGGGGCGAAGTGACCGGCGTCCTTCAACTGATAAACCGGAAGAGCGATGAACCGGCGAGGATAACCAGCCGCGAATCAGCCGACGCCTTCGTGATTCCCTTCGGCGCGCCGATCGTCGAACTGCTGCGCGCCGTGGCCAGCATGGCCGCCGTCGCCATTGACAACGCCACGCTCATCCAGAGCATCCAGACGCTGTTCGAGGGGTTCGTCAAGGCTTCCGTGACCGCAATAGAGCAGCGGGACCCGACGACATCGGGCCATTCCCTCAGAGTGTCCATACTCACGACGGAACTCGCCGCCGCCGTCAACCGGACAAACGAGGGTGGCTTCGCCCAGGTACGTTTCACGGACAAGCAGATGAAGGAGCTTCGGTACGCGTCCCTGCTTCACGACTTCGGCAAGGTCGGCGTCAGGGAGCAGGTTCTCGTAAAAGCGAAGAAGCTCTACCCGCAGGACCTTGAACGGATAGTCACCCGCCTCGAAACGGCGCTCCTCTGCATGGAGCGCGAGGATCTGCGGCGCAAAGTGGCGCTGCTCGAGAGCGGCGCCAAGAGAGGCGACCCGCGGCTTCTGGCGCTGGAAGAGGAGATGGCGAGGGCCGCCGGGGAGTTGCAAGGTTTCAAGGACGTAGTCCTTCGGGCTAACGAACCGTCCGTGCTTCCAGAGGGCGACTTCTCCGTGCTTCAGAAGCTCTTGAACACGGCCTTCACCAACTACCGCAACGAGCCGCAGCCGCTCCTGGAACCAGAAGAGGCGCGCATACTCTCTCTTCGCAGGGGCACGCTCACCGAAGAGGAGCGAATGGAGATAGAGTCCCACGCGACCCACACGTTCCGTTTTCTCAGCGAGATCCCATGGACGCCGGAGCTAAAGGAGATACCGGCCATCGCGTACGCCCATCACGAGAAGCTCAACGGCAAAGGCTATCCCCGCAGACTCTCGGCAAAAGACATCCCGATTCAGTCGCGAATGATGGCGGTGGCCGACATTTTCGACGCCCTCTCCGCCTCGGACAGGCCCTACAAGCGCGCCGTCCCCATTGACAAGACGCTCTCCATCCTTGAAGCCGAAGCGAAGGACGGAATGCTGGATGTTGATCTGGTAAGGCTCTTCATCGAAGCCAAGGTCTACGAGAAAACCCTCCACCTCAGAAACGCCACGGCGTGAGCGGGGCGATGAAGCGACGGAGTGACGGTGTGCCGGAGTGACGGAAAAAAGTACGGCCAACTCCGATGCCCCGGCCCGCCGTTACCGCCGGTACACTGGCATCCCGCTCTCGCCGCAAGAGCTTGCCCTTCGCCCTTGACAACGCCTCTCCGGTGGTTGTAGGTTGCAACCATAAGGAGGCGCGCCATCGGCACGGCACTCCATAGCGCTCTCGTCAAAACACTGCTGGCCGCCGCCGTTTTCTCTGCCTGCTCCGCCGCGGCACAGACCCCCATCACGGTGACGGTGGACGCGATGGCGAACAGGCACGCAATCAGCCCGCTCGTCTACGGGCTGAGCATCGCGTCAACGACCGACCTTCAGGCGCTCAACGCCCCGCTCAACCGCCTGGGAGGCAACAATACGAGCCGGTACAACTGGCAGGCCAACGCCGACAACCGCGGCTTCGACTGGTACTTCGAGAGCCTTCCCTATTCGAGCGCGGCGCCGGGCGAGGGCGGGGACACCTTCATCCAGCAGAGCAAGAGCGGCGGCGCGCAAGCGCTCGTTACCATACCCATGATCGGCTGGGTGGCCAAGCTGGGGCCGAGCCGCGGCCACCTTTGCAGCTTCTCCCAGGCGAAGTACGGTGCTCAGCAGGACGCCGACTGGAGTTGGTACCCCGACGCGGGCAACGGCGTGCTCTCCAGCAACGGCCAGAACGTAGTGAACGATCCCAACGACGCGGACATCCCTGCCGGCGCTACATTTCAGCAGGGCTGGGTACAGCACATCATCTCAACGTGGGGCCTCTCATCGGCGGGCGGCCTGCGCTACTACGTCCTGGACAACGAGCACAGCATATGGCAGTCCACACACCGCGACGTGCATCCAACCGGCGCCACCATGGACGAGGTGCTCGGCAAGATGGCTTCCTACGCCACCATGATCAAGTCGTTGGATCCCGGCGCGCTGATCGTGGGGCCGGAGGAGTGGGGCTGGAGCGGATACTTCTACAGCGGCTACGACCAGCAGTACGCCGCCGCTCACGGA
>JBBIMN010000049.1:0-11111 GCA_037444385.1 Acidobacteriota bacterium
CAGCACGACGACCCGGCCCTGTCGTCGAGCCGCCGCGAGCATCCGCTCCAGCGCCTCGGATTTAACGGGCGCATGGATGGAATCATCGCAAGCGCGGTGCACGGACGATTTGGAGGTGCTTGATGTCAAGAGCACAGAGGGTTCTGAGGCGATGGTTGCCGATAGCTTTCGCGGTGACGGTGGTTAGCGGCCTGGTGTACGTGGCGGTTCAACAGGTGTTGCGGCAGGACGCTAACGATCCGCAAATACAAATGGCGGAGGATGCCGCGGAAGTTCTTGCTCGCGGCGGAACGCTTGAAGCCGCACCCGCCGCCGGTAAAGTTGATCTGGCGCGGAGCCTCGCGCCGTTTGTCGTTGTCTTCGATGACAAGGGAAGGCCGGTGGCTTCATCCGGACAACTGCATGGAAAGGACCCCGTCCCCCCGGCGGGCGTCTTTGCATACGTACGCCTTCATGGCGAAGACCGCGTCACATGGCAACCCGAGCCGGGAGTGCGGATCGCGGTCGTCGTGGCTGGCTTTACGGGAAGCACCCGGGGGTTTGTCCTAGCGGGCCGGTCATTGAAAGAGACCGAAAGGCGCGAAAGCCAAGCGGAAATGGAATCGGGGGCGGCATGGATCATCGCGCTTTTGAGCTCGCTGGCCATTGCTATAGTCTGCGAGTTCTTTCCAGGAAATGATAAGGCACACGGGTAGATTCGGGCGCGTCTTGGAATCCGGGCGGCGGTCTAGCGGCTCGTTTCAATGGACAGTGGCAATGACGTCATGTTCACGTAGGCGGCTGAACTCAAGCGCGAGGATGGCAAGATGAGAATATGCCGCGTATGGCCCGCCCTCTTATTGATATGTCCATCAGCATACCTGGCTGAGGCGCAGAGCCACGGTTCCATCGCCGGTGTCATTAGAGCGGCAAGATCTCAGATCGGCAAGACGGTCATCTACGATGGCTCATACAGGAAGATCGCGTACCCGGGCGGTGATGTTCCCATGGAGCGCGGTGTTTGCACCGATGTCCTTATAAGGGCCTTCAGGGCGGCCGGCATTGATCTCCAAGTTCTCGTTCATGACGACATGAAGGCGGCGTTTAGCCAATATCCAAAGCTCTGGGGCCTCCGTTGGCCGGACAGTAACATTGATCACAGGCGGGTTCCAAATCTGGCCGTCTTTTTCAAACGGCACGCCAAATCTCTCGCGCCTACGCGGATTCCTTCCGACTATTCTCCAGCGGATATCGTGACATGGCTTCTTCCCTCGGGCTATCCGCATATCGGCCTGGTCTCCGATGAGTGGGCCCCTGGCCATGAACGCCGCATGGTGATCCATAACATAGGGCTGGGGACGCAGGAAGAGGACGTCTTGTTCTTGTATAAGATCACCGGGCATTACAGATATTTCGGACAAAGATGAACTTGGCCGCGCGCCGCGGCGGGCCAGTCTCTGCGAAGGCTCGGTGCGTTCGATCCGTTGCGGTTCACGCGTGTTTGCCCCGGCCCGCTGAAAGCGGGCGCCGGGCAGCACGAAGAGCAAGGCAATGCTTGCCTGGTCCCGTACCGAAGCCAATTGTCTCAGGAGGCAGAACATGGCACTGAAGTGGAGCAGGGATCTTCAAACCGGATTTGAACGAATTGACGATCAGCACAAGGTGCTCATCGCCAAGCTCACGGAATTCCATATGGCATGCGAGGATGGCCGTGGGCGCAGCGTTCTTGGGAAGATGCTGGTTTTCATAGACAATTACGTCCAGGCGCACTTTCTGCTGGAAGAGGCTCTTATGGTCAGCAAGAATTACCCCGAGATTGCCGAGCACCGCGCCGCGCATGAGCGCCTCAGAGAAGAATACAAGAGGCTTGTGGGCGCTCTTGTGGAAGATGGCGCTGAACCGCCCGTCGTAATGAAAACAAATGTCTTCTTGAATGACTGGTGGATAGAACATATTTCCAAGATGGACAAGAAGATGGTCAAGTTCATCCAAAAAGAGGAGAAGCGCCATGGCGGGGCGCTTTAGCAAAATGTGACGGCTGCCCCGCCGCATGGTTTCAATTCCATCCGTCCTGTAGCTGTTACACTTTTGCGAGACCAAGGCGCCGCAGAACAAGTTTCTCTTTCGCGCTTCCCGGAGCGAGGACTTCCACGAGATCCATGAAGCCGCCGGTCTCCAGCGCGACGCGGAGCGTCCCCTCTTCCCACGACAGCGATTTCACCCGCTCCTTCAGATCAACGCTCTTGCTGTGTCCCTTGGAATTTTTTTCCACCGGCCATGCGGAGGCCTTCTGAAATTCGGCGGCCTTTTCTTTGAATGCCCGAAGCTCGCCGCTTTCAAGGGCGCGCGTGCCAATTTCGTACTGCTGCATCCGCAGATCGCCGAGTTTGGTGGAGCCTGGAGGAACGATGGAAACCGCCATGGCCTCAAGCCCCCGTGGCAGGGTGCCGCGAAGAGAGCGGAGGAGTTTCTCTTCGTCCACGCTTCGCGCCTCGAACTCCATCAGTTCGTTAAGCCCTTCGACGCCCAAAGGGAGAGGCGATGGCAGTTCAACTTTGGGCATCGGATGGAAGCCGCGAGAGTAGGCCAGCTTCACGCCGGCGCGCCTCAGGGCGCGGACCAGAACGTCAACCAGATCCAAATGGCCGAGAAACCTGGCTCCGCCAGCCTTCGAGAAGGTGAGGCGGTACTTGAATTCCAGCCCGTCCGCTTCAACCGGCTTCGCCGTGACGGCGGGCCCGCCGGAAACATCCGCCGGCGAAGCGGTTCGCGGCGGCTCGAATTCGCCTTCAATGCACCGTTTGGCGAAAGAGCCGCATCCGTAGCATGAGTCAATGCCGCACTTGTCCGTCGGCTCGGCGGCAAGCGCCTTTTGCCACTCGCGCCAGAGGAAATCTTTTCGGACGCCAGCATCAATGTGGTCCCACGGCAGCGGTTCGTCCTTCTCCTTTTCGCGGTGCAGATAAAACGGCACGTCCACGCCGGCGCGGCTGAAGGCTTCCCGCCAGAGCTCCCACCGAAAATGCTCGGTCCAGCCGTCAAAGCGGCAGCCCAAACGCGCGGCCTCTTCCAGAGCTTTCGCCACCCTGCGGTCTCCGAGAGAGAGAACGCCCTCAACGGCGCTCGCGTACACGTCGTGCCATTTGTAGCTTACGGGCCGCCGCAGGCTGTCCTTGAACCAATTCTGTTTCAGACGAAGGCTTTCGGGCCTCTCCATGGCGCACCACTGGAAGGGCGTGAAGGGCTTGGGCACGAAGGATGACGTGGAGAGGTTGATCCTGGCGCTCTTGCAGCCGGCTTCGCGCGCCTTTTGAGCCACCAGCCTTGCCAGCTTCTCGATGCCGCGCAGGTCCTCTTCCGTTTCGGTTGGAAGGCCGATCATGAAATAGAGCTTGACGAGATTCCATCCCGACGAATACACAACGGAGGCGGCGCTTACCACGTCGGCCTCCGTTATTTGTTTATTGACGACGTTTCTGAGGCGCTGCGTCCCCGCTTCAGGCGCGAGCGTGAAGCCCGATTTTCTGCCCGCGCCCAGAGATTGCGCCAGCTCCCTGGTCAGAGCCGAAACGCGCAGGCTCGGCATGGACACGCCGGCCTTCTGGTCCCGTCCATCGCTGGAGACGGCGCGCACGAGGCTCTCAATGTCCCGGTATTCCCCCGCGTTCAAGGAGAGCAGGCTGACTTCGTTGAACCCGGTGGACGCAAGCCCGCCGCTGGCCGAACGGCGTACCGCGCCGAACGAGCGCTCGCGCGGCGGCCTGTAGATATATCCGGCCTGGCAAAACCGGCAGCCGACCGAGCAGCCGCGCGCGATCTCGATGCTGTAACGGTCGTGGACGACTTCGTGGTGGGAGACGAGGACCTTGGCTGGAAACGGGTGGTTGTCCAGATTCCAGAGGATGCGCTTCCGGACCGGAAGGGGCGCGCCGTCAACGGCGCCGGAGACGACTTCGAAGGCCGAAGGCCCGCCCGGCTCGGTGACGTAGAGGGCGGGAACGTAAACTCCCTCGATGCGGGACAACTCGCGAAGCAGCGCCGCGCGAGGCTTTCCACGAAAGGCCTTTACCGCGTCGAGGATGTCGCCGGCGCCCTCTTCGCCGTCGCCGATGAAAAACGCGTCCACGAATGGGGCCAGCGGCTCTGGATTGACGGCGCACGGCCCGCCGGCGATGACCAGCGGATGACGCCCGCCGCGATCAGAGGAGCGCCACGGAATGCCGCCCAGCCGCAGCATTTGAAGGATGTTGGTGTAGGTGAGCTCGAACTGGAGCGTGAAGCCGATGACGTCGAAATCGGCGAGCGGGCGCTTGGATTCGAGGCCGTAAAGCGGCAGGCGGCGCGCCTCCATCTCGGCTTCCATGTCGAGCCACGGCATGAAGACTCGCTCCGCCCAGGCGTCGTCGCGTCCGTTGATGGTGTCGTAGAGGATCGAAAGCCCCATGTAGCTCATCCCGATATCGTAAAGGTCGGGGAAGGCGATCGCCACGTGGATGAGTTTCCCGCTCTCGGACTTCACAACTTCGTTCACTTCCCCGCCGATGTAACGGGTCGGCTTGGCTACCGAGCGCAGAAATGAAAGGTCAATGTTGTCCAAGCAGCCTCCCAAGGAGCCATAAGCGTAAAGGAACTCGATGAGTTCGGCAAGCGCCGCCGGGAAATGGCTCGCCGAAAAAAGCTGGCAAATCAATCACCGCTGGCATACGTGATGAAGCGTTGCGGACAGACGCCTCTTATGTCTGGAGGCCCGCCCCGCCAGCGCCCGCTACAACGGCCGGGTCAAGTTCGGCGACGGCGATCTGGTGGGCAAACCCCTTGAATTCGCGCTTCTCAACAGGCCCGTAGGGAAAGAGATCCTGCGTGGCCGCGACGATCTGGTAACTGACCAGAATCCGCCCCGGCGCGCAGGCCGATTCGAGGCGGGCGGCGAGATTGATCCCGCGCCCGATCGCCGTGTACTCCATGTGTTCCTCGCTTCCGAAGTTGCCGACCGTCACGTAGTCCTGGTGGATCCCGACGCGGATCAGCACTTCGTCCTCAACGAGCCCGACCGACTTCCACTCGCGCGCGAGATGGGCCAGCCTCGCGTGCATGGCCAGCGCCATTCTAACCGCCCTCGCGGCCTGCTCTTCAGGAAACATTTCCTCCGGAGCGCCAAAAAAGCCCAATATCCCGTCGCCCATGAAACGTGCCAGGGTTCCTTTGTGAGCCTCGATCACCTCGGCCATGGCGGAGAGGTACTGGTTCAGGAGCCGCGTGGTGCGTTCGGGTTCCACCTTGTCGGTGATCGTCGAAAACCCGCGCATGTCGGCGAAGAAGATGGTGAGAAGGCGCCGGCCACTGGCCAACTCCAAATCCTGGTCCGAGCCCAGAACCTTGTCCACGAGGGCCTTTGGAAAGTACCTCGCGAGGCGGCGGCTTCTCAGGATGGTTTCGAGCTGCTCTCGCACCTTGCGCCCCAACTCCCGGTTAAAAGCGACCAGCTCTTTCTCCTGGGCCTCGATTTTGACCAGCGCCAGTTGGAGTTTCTCCTTCTCCTGTACGAGACTTCTCGTGCGCTCTTCCACGAGCGCCACCAGTTCGCGCTCGTGTGCCTTCAGCGCGCTGACGCGCAGGCGGTAAATGCCCCAGCCCGCGAGACATGCGGCGACGAAGCACAGGATGTAGAACGAGAAACGCTGGTAAAAATGCGGCTCCACGCGGAAAACAAAAGACGCGGGCGTCTCGGACCAGGTGCCGTCCTCGTTGCAAGCGGCGACCTTGAAGGCGTGGAATCCCGGCGGCACATTGGTATAGTATGCGGCGCGCCTCGTGCCGGCATCCTTCCAGTCGCTATCGAACCCTTCAAGCTTGTACTTGAAACGCACGCGCTCCGGCGCGGAAAGACTCAAGCCGGCGTACGTGAACTCGATGTCCTTCGTGCCAGCGGGCAGCGACACCGGACTCGCCATGTCCAGCGGCCGTTCGTCAGCCTTGGCCGATTCAATGACGGCGTTTGGCGCAACCTGGTTGGGCCTGATAAGCCAGGGAGTGATGCATGCGGCTCCCGCGCTGGTGGGAAACCAAAGGCGCCCGTCCGCGCCGCGCCATCCCGCGGGCTGCGCGAGGTTGCACTCCGGGTCGCGCAGTCCTTCGGGGCGGCCAAACACCGCGCAGGTTACAGCCGCGGCCGTCCCATCCGCGACAGCCTCCAGCGACTTGCGCGGCACGCTGAAAATCCCCTTGTTGCAGCTCATCCAGAATAAACCTTCGCCGTCCTCCAAGACCGCGAAGATCGTCTCGGAGAACAGCCCTTCCCGCCCGGTGATGGCCGCGGCCTTGCCATCCTTCAGCCGAAGCAGCCCGCCGCTTGCCGTACCGAGCCAGAGTGTCCCGTCGCGGTCGCGGAGTATGCATACGATCAATTCGCGCGCGATTCGTTCCCGGCCGGGATAATCGGTAAAACGCCCATCCTGTATCCTCGAAAGCCCCACGTCGGTGCCAGCCCAGATTGCGCCCGCCGGGTCTTCACAGAGGGCATAAACAACGTTGGCGCCGAGCCCGTCTTTTGTCGTGTAGGTCGTGAAGCGCCCCCCCCTCCAGCCGCGAAAGCCCGCCGCCGTTGGTTCCCGCCCAGACGGCACCCTGTCTGTCTTCAATCACCGAGAGGACGAATTGGCTGCGCAGGCCCTGGGCCGCTCTGTAATGCTCGATGCGCCCCTCTCGCGTGATGTGGTCAAGCCCGCCCGTTTCCGAACCCACCCAAAGCGAACCGTCCCGCGCGGCGCAGAGAGACCTGATCGAGTCGCTCGACAGCCCCTCTTTGTGGGTGAACGCCGTCACGCTTCCGTCTTTGAGGCGGCAAAGCCCGCCGCCGGTGGTGCCCATCCAGAACGCGCCTTTGCGGTCTTCAAGAATAACCCTGACGGTGTCGGACGTGAGCCCTTCCCGGCTTGAGTAGACAACGAGCTTGCCGTCCTTCAGGCGGCAAAGCCCGCCGCCAGCCGTGCCCACCCAAAGATTGCCCTCGCGGTCTTCGTATATCTGCCATACGAAGTCGTCGGAAAATCCCTGGCGCGATGTCAAGGCCGAAATCCGCCCTCCGCACAAACGGTCAAGGCCCCCGCCGTAGGTCCCGATCCAGATGTTGCCCCGCCGGTCCTCCGTGACGCACCAAATGGTGTCGCTCGAAAGGCCGTCTCGCGTTGTCAAAGCCGTAAAATGGCCGTCGCGCAAGCAGTTCAGGCCGGCGCCGGCGGTGCCTATCCATAGGTTGCCTTCCCTGTCCGGGCAAAGCGCCATTAGGTTGTTGCTTGAGAGCCCGTCCTTTGCCGAGAAAACCGTGAACCGGCCTTCCCGGTAGCGCGCCAGCCCGCTATCCCTCGTGGCTATCCAGAGGTCGCCAGCGGCGTCTTCGGCAACGGCCCGAAGGTCGTCCGAAGGGAGGCCGTCCCTGGTGGTTAAGAGCGCCGCCCGCCCGCCCTCCAGGCGCAAAAGCCCTCGCGCCGTGGCCGCCCAAATGCGGCCAGCGTGGTCTTCAACCATTGACCAGATGCCGCCCGGCAGCGCCCCGACTTCCAACGCGGCGGGCTCGAACTTTCCGTCTCGGTAGCGGACGAGGCCTCCGCCCCACGTACCTATCCAGAGCGTCCCCGACCGGTCCTCGCAGAGAGAGACCGCGTGGTTGGCGGTAAGTCCGGGCGAGTTTCGCCGGTCGAAAAGAGTGAAGGCTGCTCCGTCAAAACGGGCGAGCCCCTCCTCGGTCCCAACCCAGAGATAGCCATCGTGGGTCTGCAGCAGGGCGCTGACGGTATTTTGGGGAAGGCCTTCCGTAGTTTTCCAGGTTGTCATCGCGTATTGAGTGATGGCCCTTTGAGGATCGAGTCCCGGCGTGGCAAACGGAGCGGCGATCGCGAGAAGAAGCGCCACGGCGAACCGCGCCACGCGCGCCGTGATGTCAGCAGGTCCGCCGCTTTCAAGCCCCACGCGCCCCCTCCCCAGGAGATGTCATTCTCGCACATTCATGCCCAATCCACCATTAGAAGTGGCGCGGCCCTGGAATCAGGATTGGCGTCCCGCCCGTCCCGCCGCAAGGACGGGCACCATGACGAGGGTCGCCAGTGTGGCCGTGAAGAGTCCGCCGAGAAGGGTGACGGCGAAGGGCTGGAAGATGCGGGAACCGGAAGGCGAGACGATGGCCGCGGGCAGAAGAGCGAAGAGCGTCACGAGCGCCGTCATGAGAATGGGGCGGAGCCGCACCGAGGCGGAGCGAAGCAGCGCCTCCCGCCACGCAAGGCCGCCTCTTTTGGCGCGGTTCGCGTACTCTATCAACACTATGGCGTTGTTCACGCAGATACCTATCAGCGTGATCAGGCCCATTCCCACGGAGACGTCCACGGGCTGGCGCGCCGCCGCCAGCGCGGCGATCGCGCCCGCCAGGGCAAATGGGACAGCCGCGAGCACCGCGAATGGCTGCGTCCACGAACCGAACTGAATCACCATGATGAAGTAAACGCCGGCCACCGCCAGGACCATCGAGAAGAAAATCTCCAGCGCTGTATTTACGATGGTCTTGTACTCTCCCGAATAACCGACCGTGTAGCCTTTCGGCAGGCTCATCCGCGAAAAGCTCCGGTCAAGGCGCGCCACGAGACCCGATACGGGGCCCGTAACGTCAGCGGTGAGGGTGACTTCCCGCTGGCCGTTGAGCCTCGTCAGGATCGCGGGCGAAGAGGCCACGTTCACGTCCGCGACCCTGTCCAGCGGGACGTATCCTCCATCCTCCGTCAGGACGGGAATCTGGCTGATGGCCCTGACGGAGTTCGCGTCCGTTCCCTCGGCGGGGCGGAGCCATATCCAAACCCCCGTGACGCGCCGCTCCGAAACAATCTGCGTGGCCTCGACGCCGTAACGGTATGCGGCCACGGTATCAAGGACGTCTCCGGCGGCCGTGTTGAAACGGGCCAGATCAGGGTAGCGGACGCGGACGACGATCTCCGGCGCCCCGATTTCGGCGGGGTTTACAACCGCGGCCACCGCCGGGTCGCGCTGAAGAATGGACTTCACATCCGCCGCGAGCTTCGTTAACACTTTGAGGTCGGGGCCGAAGACCGTCACTCCGAAGAAGGCGGGAAGCCCGGAGAATGCCTCATCCATGGCCTCCTGCGTGGGCTGGTGGTAAAGAAAAGCAACGCCGGGATAACGGGAGTAGCTTCTGCGGAGGGTATCCATTACGGCTCCGAGGCCGCGGTTCCTTCCGTGGCGGCGCAGTTTGATCTGGAGTTCGCCGCGGTTGATGGGGTCCACCGTCATTGTTCCCGCCGGAGATCCCACGCGAAGGTAGACCGTTTCGACGTCGGGGTCTTCGCGCGCGATGCGCGTAAGGGTTTCGCCCAGCTTGACGACGGACGAGAGCGCCGTGCCGTGGGGCATGCGGTATTCGATGAGCATGGCGCCTTCGTCAATCGGCGGAAGAAGGCTGGCGCCCTTGACGAGCAACAGCAACGCGCCGCTTGCAACGAGAAGAACGGCGCCCGTGATCAAAACGGCCTTCCTGCGGGCGAAGGCCCATCTCAACAGCCTCTGGAGGCTTCCATCCAAACGGCGAAGCAGGCGGGCGCCAATGGACCGCTCCGGCGCCGCCACTTCCGCGACGCGGTTCATTAGAAGTGGGACGGCGGTCAGGGACACAACCAGCGAGGCCAGGAGCCCGGCGCTGACGGCCAAGCCGAACGGCCCGAGAAAGACCCCCGACAAGCCCGTCACCAGGAGAAGCGGCAGGAAGGCGAAGACCACGGTGAAGGTGCCGGAGGCGTCCGGGCCGGAAATTTCCGCCCCGCCCTCGATCCCCGCTTCTCGCGGCTCAAGGCCAAGCTGGCGGTGGCGGGCGATGTTTTCGGCGACGACGATGGCGTCGTCGCTGAACATGCCCACTCCAAGGGCCAGGGCCGAAAGCGTGATCATGTTAAGCCCCTGCCCCATCAAATGAAGCGCGGCAAGCGTGGCGAGCAGCGTGAGCGGAAGCGTGAAAGCCACGACGAGAGTGGGTTTGAAACGGCCCAGAAAAAAGAAGAGGACTCCCACCGCGAGGACCGCCCCGAGAATGAGGTCGTGGAAGATTTCCGTCCGCCCCCGCGCGATGATTTCGGACTGATCATAGAACTTGGCGATGCGCGTGCCCTTGGGCAGCAGGTCCTTCAAGGAACCCATCGCGGCGTCCACGCCGCCCGCCACCTTCAAGGTGCTGGTTCCAGGCTGTTTGAATATAAAGAGCGCCACCGCCGGCGCGCCGTTTGCTTCAACCGCGTAGTGTTTGGGCGCCCGCCACTCTCTCACGGAAGCCACCTGGCCCAGCAGCACCGGCTGGCCCAGTTCTTTCGCGATTGGGATCGCGCTTACGTCCTCGATGGAGCGGAGACGCGAGTCGCCGCGTATGAGATATTCCTTCGAGGAGCGGTCCAGGAAACCTTCGAGCCTTGAGAAGTTGTTCTCCTGGAGCATGGCGGAAAGGCGGCCTACCGAAAGATGGAGCGCCGAAAGGACCTCCGGCCTAGCCTCTATCACGTACGCGGGATCCTCTCCGCCCATCACCTCCACGCTGCCCACTCCCGCGACGCCCATCAAGCGGCTCGCCAGTTTGTATTGGGCATCATTTTTCAGGCTGACGGGATCGCCGGCGCCATGGAGGACGTAGCCCTGCACCTGCAAAAGGGTCATGCCGAGGTAGGAAACCCGTGGTTCCACTCCCATCGGGAGCTGTCCGCGAACCCTCGCGAGCGGCGCGGTGACGAGCTGGCGCGCTTCAGCAAGCGGCGTGCCCCACGTGAACTGCACGGTGACGATGCTCAGTCCCACGAGAGATTGCGAGGCGACGCGCTCCACGCCCTGAATACCGCGCATGGCGTCCTCGACGGGGCGTGTCACCAGAAGCTCGGCGTCGTCAGGCGCCGCGCCTGGAAACTGCGTGACGATGTTCACGAGAGGGACGTTCATTTCCGGAAAGAGGTCCACGGGCATCTTGAAAAGGGCATCGAGCCCAAGAGCCGCGACAAGCAGAATCGCGAGGGTGACGAGGCGCGGATGGTCGATGGCCCAAGCCAGAAAGCGCCGCATCAGTCCTCCACCGCGCTTCGAGTAGCCATCATTGGTTTAGT